>NZ_JBBMFJ010000009.1:0-96126 GCF_040096075.1 Ventrimonas faecis | reverse complement strand
CAGGCAAAAATCCCATTGCCGAAGGCAATTTTCAATGGATTTTTGCCCGTAACTGTGAGGGTACTGAACAGTTACGGACTATGACAGTACAAGAGAGGACTTGAGATTATGAAACGCAATGCAGGCTATTTATTTCTGTTGATCACATTTTTTTGCTGGGGCAGCATTTATATTGTAAGCAAATATGCCCTGGCGGTTATGGGGCCGGTGACGGTTGGGATGTGCCGGTACGCAGTATCAGTATTATGCCTTTACGGAATTCTGAAACTGAAGGGCGGAGCGAAGAAGATTCAGCCGGAACACTGGAAGTATCTGCTGATTCTGGGCGGACTTGGATATTTTGTTTCTATTATACTACAGCTTGGCGGAACGGCCTTGTTATCCGGTTCCCTGGCATCCCTGATCAACTCCTTAAACCCGGTGGTCATTTCCATTATGGCGGCACTGTTTTTAAAGGAGCAGATCACCTGGAAAAATGTAGTCAGCATCGTGGTATCCCTGATCGGTGTTTACATCATTCTGGGAAAGGGCAGTATGGAGATTAATACGATGGGCGTCCTGTGCTCCGTCGGATCTGTGATTCTGTGGTCTGCGGCATCCGTATCCATCCGCAAGATTTCCGGCTACTATGATCCGGTACAGACGGCGCTTTATGGCATGGCTATTGCGCTGGTGTTCAATATTCCGGCGGCTGTGATCGAGAATGTGTTTGTGACAGGAAGTCATCCCACTGCTGTAGCGCTTGGTGCCTGCCTGTTTGTAGCAATTTTTGGCACGGCGGTGGCACATACCTGTTGGAATAAGGCTTTGCAGCTGCTAAATGCCAGCACCTGTTCCATGTTTTATCCGCTGCAGCCGTTGGTATCTGCGGTGCTGGGCGTGCTGCTCCTGCATGAGGTCATCACCCCGTCCTTTGTGGTGGGCGCAGTGCTGATCTGCGCAGGCGTGGTTGTAACATTCCTGCCAACGAAGGCGAAAAGATGATAGGTTTAACTTTCGTCAGCCTTTACGAAATCGGAACAGGACAAAATGATTGCGCAAACATAGAACTGCTGATATAATTACAAATAGAAAATTGGTAATTGCGCGGCGGAAAGGCCGGTGGTTGCAACATCATAGTTCCGGGCCTTCGGGGAAGCAAAACGGCTTTACGAAGTGTCCGGAATTGTGCAAGTGGAGGAATTTATGGAAACAACGCAGACAAAGCAGCCCGACTGCAATATCTTCCTGATCGGCTTTATGGGAGCAGGAAAGAGTACCATTGCGGCGGAGCTGAAACGGCAGCTTCATCTGGAGCTGATCGAGATGGATCAGCTCATTGAGGAACAGCAGGGCATGCCGATCACGGAGATTTTCGCAAAGTATGGCGAGGATCATTTCCGGAAACTGGAAACAGACATGCTGGTCAGCTTTCAGAACAAAACCAATACCGTAGTTTCCTGCGGAGGCGGCATTGTGGTGCGGCCGGAAAATCAGGCGTATATGAAACAGAGCGGAAAGGTCGTGCTTCTGACGGCATCCCCGGAAACGGTTTATGAGCGGGTGAAGGACAGCAGCAACCGCCCGGTTTTAAATGGCCATATGAATGTGGAATACATTGCCGGACTGCAGGAAAAGCGCCGGGCACTCTATGAGGCGGCGGCCGATATTGTGGTAGCTACCGATGGCAAGACACCAGAGGAAATCTGCCGGGAGATTGCAGACCGGATTTTGTAAGGACAGAGCAGTCTGTCGATGGCAGAAGACCGATTTTACAGCAGAGAAAGTGGAGAAAATCAATCAGAAAAGGGGGATTTGATTATGGGCTTATTTGGAAGAAAAAAACAGAATACAGAAAAGATGACTGAGACTGTGACAAAGGCAGTCGCAGAGGTACCGGCAGAGAACAGCAATCTGGGAGATGTCAGCCTGGGCGGTGACCGCATGGTGTGCCGTCACCAGCTGGATCATGCGTTATCCGGAGATGGCCAGGGTGTGGTCATGAAGTTTTACATTGAAAACTTCAAACGAATGAATGAACTGTTCGGTTTTTCTTATTGTGAGGAACTGTTAAAAGCAATTCTGGAGTATCTGAGAGAAGAGACTGGCTGTACGGTGTACCGTTATGTGGGCGTGGAATTCATTTCCATCTTAAGAAGCCGTACCCAGGGACAGGCTGTACGTCTGGCAGAGGAGATTCTGGATCGTTTCTCCCAGAGCTGGAAGATTGATGGGACCGACTGCATGTGTTCCTGTCAGATCGGACTTTGTTCCTATCCGGGTTATGCGTCCAGTGCGGATGAAATCCTCAAATGTCTGGATCTGGCAGTCAGCAAGGCGGCGGAGACCGGCATGAACCAGTACGCGATTTACGATTCCAAACTGCATGCGGCTCATCTGCGCAAGCAGGCGATTGCGAAGTATATCAGCACAGCTCTGGAGAACCATGAGCTGGAGATCCGCTTCCGTCCTACCTACAACACGCAGGAAAACCGCTTTGTCCGCGCAGAATATTACATGCGGATGTTTGTAAAAGATATCGGTATGGTTGGCAGCGCAGAGTTCGTTCCGATCGCGGAGGATACCGGCCAGATCAGCAGTGTGGAATATTACGCCTTGGAGCGGGTAGCTCAGGAAATCGCGGAGCTGGAGAAAAAGGGCATTGAGTACGAGTCCATTGCGGTTCCGGTATCACCGGTGTTGATCATTCAGGAAAACTTTATAGATACGGTTCAGAGTATGATCGAGAAATACCAGATTCCGTCCGGCAAGCTGGCTGTTGAGATCGATGAATATGCCCTTACCACCACACCGGTCATTATTGAGATTGTGATGCAGCAGTTAAAGGATCTGGGTGTGGAGCTGATTTTAAACAATTTCGGTTCCGGTTATTCCGGAATCAGCAAGATCCTGGAGCTTCCGGTGGATACACTGAAGTTTGAGCGCATGTTCATGTGGCAGCTGGAAACCAATCCGAAATCCGAGCCCATCGTGGAGTGCCTGATCAAGGCAGCGGACAAGCTGGGCAAACGCCTCATCGCAGAAGGCGTGGAGACCCAGCGCCAGTTAGATATTCTGGCAAAGTTCGGCTGCGCATACCAGCAGGGCTACTACTATTCCCCAACCATTCCGCAGGAACTTCTGGTTAATGTACTTGGAAAAAGTATGGAAGAAACCAGAACCGTGCTGGATCAGGAGCGGGAGAAACTGAAACGGTAATAAAAAATAGTTGGTATTATAAAAGCCAGCAACACGCGCGTAAATTGGCGATGTGTTGCCGGCTTTTTATATGGGGCGCAGTACATGGTTATTTTACCGGCACACAAACCAGAAAATGTTATACCCATCCTTACAGTCCACGCCGTAAGGCATCTCATGCGCTTTTAAGATGGTGCTGACAATGGAAAGTCCGATACCGGTGCCGAGGCGGCGGCCGCTCTGATGCTGGCTGCGCTGGAAGCGCTCCCAGATGATGTTGCGGTCTTCCTCCGGAATGGGATCACCGGGGTTTGCAACCTCCACGAGACAGCAGGAACCGGCAATTTTGCTGGCAGCATCCAGCGCGCTGTCCGGAACTTCTGCTCCTGCAGCCGGATTTGGAATCAGACGGATAAAGATTTCCTGGTTTTCCGGCGTATGGTTGATGGCGTTGTTTAAGAGGTTTCGCATGACCTGGCTCATTTTCAGGGCGTCCACCTGGAATTGCAGTGGGTACATGGCCTGGTTGTTTGCTGGTGTGCCTGTGGATTTGGTATCTGGCATGTCTGAAACCGTGGTGCCCTGTGGCAGTGCATCGGGCATCTGTGCATCTGCAATCTGCAGGGTTAGCGTGATACCATGTTCCGCGGCGGCCTGACGGCATCGGGTCAGCTCCGCGTTTACGATATCCCGCAGGTCGTACCAGTCTTTCTTTAACTTGCTGTAGCCGGCGGAAAACTGGGAGTAGTCCAGGATATCGTTTACCATCTCGCTCATGCGGTTGGATTCACTGATGATGAGATTTAAGTTTTCATTCCGCATTTCCTCATCCTTCCAGGTGATGTCCCGCACCATCTCGGCATAGCCGGTGATGAGGGCCAGCGGGGAGCGCAGCTCATGGGAGACATTGGCAATGACTTCCCGGCGCAGCACATCCAGCCGCTGCAGGGCTTTTCCAAGCTTTCCGACCGAGTGGGAGAGCTGCCCCAGTTCATCCTGACGTTCCAGATCCGGTCCAATGGAAAAATCGTTCTGAGTCAGCTTATCCACGGATTCCTTAATCTGAAAAATGGGTTTTGTAAACTGCTTGGACAGGACCGCGGCCAGTACGGAGGCAATACCGGTCAGAAGAATGCTTAACACAATGAGCTGTGACCGGTTTAAATTCAGCACGGTACGGGTCATGAGGGCGTTTCGCAGGATCAGGTAAGCGCAGTCTCCGTTATAGGTGACGGGAAATCCCAGCTCATAGCCGATGATCTGGCCATGCATCCGTTCAATGTGCTTGTAAGGATGACCGTTTAAAAGTTCCTGAAAGTCCGGCTTCTGTCGGATCATTTCCGGGGAATCAAATTTCAGTTCCCACTCCTGGGGCTGAACCAGATGACCGGAGGAGTACATTTCAATTAGCGTGCCATCTTCGGAGACCAGAAGCAGTTCGCCGTTGATATGGCTGATGAAGGACAACAGCCGCTCATCGTTTCCGATATCGCGGGTCCGCAGGTCTTCCATGACCGGGGACAGGCGGTCCAGCGCCTCATTGACGGAGGCGGTGGCATAGTTTTGCTCAAAGAGAAAGATCTGTACCACCCACATAAAACAGATCCCGAACATGACAGGGATCATCATAAAGGCCCAGAGCCGGAAGACCATCCGGTTTCTCAGGGCAGAAAGTCTAGTTTTCATCCGGTTCTTCAAATTTATACCCCACTCCCCATACAGTCTGAATCAGTTTCCGGTAAGGTCCGATATGCTCCCGCAGGGACTTGATGTGCGTGTCCACCGTGCGGGCATCCCCACAGTACTGGTACCCCCACACGGTTTCCAGAAGCTTGTCACGGCTTAAGACAATGTGCTCGTTCTGCGCCAGCTTGTAAAGCAGGTCAAATTCCTTGGGCGGCAGAGTGACCTTTTTTCCGTCTAAGGTGACGATTCGGGAATCCGGGAAAATGGAAAGGCCGCCGAAGGCCAGTTCATTTGTAACGGCTGCCGGTGTGCGGGACTGGGTGCGGCGCAGCACGGCTCCGATGCGGGCCATCAGTTCTTTGGGGCTGAAGGGCTTGGCAACGTAATCATCGACGCCAAGCTGAAAGCCGTTCAATTTATCATATTCTTCATTGCGCGCGGTCAGCATGATGATCGGGACTTGGCTGAAGCGGCGGATCGCTTCGAGGGTTTCAAAGCCATCCGGGCCCGGCATCATGACATCTAAGAGAACCAGATCAAACGGGACCTGTTTCAAAGCGGTGACTGCGGCGGCTCCGTCTCCTGCCTCCGTGCAGTCATAACCTTCCAGCTCTGCATAGGTGCGCACCAGACGGCGCAGATGCGGATCATCATCGGTAATGAGGATATGCGGCATGAAAATTCCTCCTTTATGTTCCGGCACGTATCACTGTCTGGTGTGTTGACTGCATCACCATTAGATCATTGTGCTTCATCTCTCTTCTGAGATTATAACATCTTTCCCGGACTTCTGAAACTTTCCTCACAGAATTATGCGCATTTTCTCACACTTTTCTCACATTTCGTTTTTAAGATTTCTAGTATAATCCACGATAATTACCGATCCATTACACGCAGGATAAATTTTCATGTGCAAGGAAGCTGAATGAGGCGATGCCGGTAGCATCGTCGATTGAAGCTGACGCGGCAGATGGAAATTTAGACAAGTGAAAGGGGCGGATAATTATTGTGGATTATACTAGCATGTCAGAACATGTGCAGTTTGTGCAGCGCAGGAACGATAACCGGAAAGGAGAGCCTTATGAACCAGAAATCTTCGGGAAGACCGCCGGATCACGGGATATTAAAAAAAGAAATGTTTGGGTATGCGGGCATTTGCCTGATGCTGCTTTTGTTTCTGGGAATCGGCGGGATGCTGGTTCGGACTTTTCCCGTGAAGGGCGTGCTTGGCGCGTTGTGTTATCTGGTCGTGGGAGGCCTTGGAATGTCGGCCGGGATTTTCTGGTTCCGTCCGGAGGCAGAGTGGTCCGAGTTTTTCAAGACCTTTAATCTGCTGTATCATCCCGGAATCTGGATTCTGGCAGCGGCCTCTTTTCTGGAGGGAACAGGAATCGGTACGGCGTACATCACTGGAAATCTGCATCTGATTTACATTGCCGGATGGACCTTTCTGGTGGCGGGCGTGATCGTACTGGTGGTGATCCTGCGAGGCAGCCGGATGTAGCGGATGGATGTGCAGGCAGTCGGATGCGCAGATGCAGGAAGGTGGCTGAATGCCGGTCCGGCAAAGGTTACAAAGCAGCATAATATGTGTTTCAGAAAATAGAAGGGTGAAGGAGTGCATCATGGATAAGAAGAAAAAAATCATGGTAGGAGCAGGCGCGGCAGTGATCATTCTTGCAGGCGCAGCATTTTTCCTTGGAGGAAAAGGCGGAAATGGCGGACAGGGAGGTCCCGGAGGTATGGGAGGTCCTGGTGGTATGCCGCAGGAATCTGCAGTGACTGTAGTTAATGCGGCAAATCCGACCACCGGAGACGTAGAAGTTACGTCCAGCCTGACCGGTACGGTCGAGGCTGCCGATGTGATTTACGTGTACGCGAAGGCCGGTGGGGATGTGACTGCCGTGAATGTCAAGGCTGGTGATATGGTCAGTCAGGGCCAGGTGCTGATGGAGATCAATACTGAGCAGGTGGAATCCGCAAAGAACAACATGGATTCCGCCCAGGTCAACCTGTCCCAGGCCCAGAGCAACTTAAGCAGAATGCAGATCCTTTACGACAGTGGTGATCTGTCCGATCAGGAGTATGAGCAGTATCAGAACAATTTAAAATCTGCCCAGCTGCAGTACGAATCTGCCAAGCTTCAGTACGATAAGCAGGTGGAGTACAGCACCATCACCGCTCCGATCGCGGGCCGTGTGGAGAGCGTGGATGTCGATGTGTATGACCGCGTGAACCAGTCCGCGCAGCTTTGTGTCATTGCAGGCGAGGGCCAGAACAGCATCACCTTCTACGCAACCCAGCGCATGGTACAGAATTTAAAGACCGGCGATGAACTGGAAATTTCCAAAAACGGCAAGACCTACAGCGGAAATATTACCGAGATCAGCAACATGGTCGATGAGACCAGCGGCCTGTTCAAGGTAAAGGGCGATATGGAGAGCAGCGATGAGATTGCCATTGGAAGTACCGTAAAGATCAGCCTGGTAACTGAGCGCGCGGAAAATGTGATGCTGGTTCCGGTGGATGCCATCTACTACAGTGGCGGCAAGGGCTATGTATATTTATATGAAGACGGCAAGGCCAAGATGGCTTCCGTGGAGGTCGGCCTTTATGATTCCGAGAACGCGCAGATCCTTTCCGGCCTGAATGCCGATGATATGATAGTCAGCACCTGGAGCTCCAACCTGTACGAGGGTGCGGACATCCGACTGAAATCCGATGTTGAGGCAGCAAATGCGGCAGGTGATGGCCAGGATCAGAATGGCGCACCGGCGGGCGAAGGTCAGAACGCAGGTGGCCAGGCTCCGGCAGGTGATGCACAGGGCGCAGACAGCCAGGCGCCGCAGGGCGCTCCGGCAGATGGCGGCGCACAGAACGGAAACGCAGCACCGAAAGCACAGTAAGGAGGCAGACGTAAATGGGAGTTACTAGATTTGTACTGAAGCGTCCGGTCACCGTGCTGATGGCGCTGTTGTGCCTGATCGTGTTCGGTATTTCTTCGGTATTTAACGCAACACTGGAGCAGATGCCGGATATGGATCAGCCGATGATGATCATTATGGCAAACTATTCCGGCGCCAGCCCGGAAGACATGGATGAGCTGGTAACGCAGCTCATTGAAGACCAGGTCAGTACGCTGGAAGGTGTCAAGAGCATGAGCTCCACCACCAGTGAGGGCCGCTCCATGATCATGCTGGAGTATGATTACGATACCGACATGGATGAGGCCTACAGCGACTTAACCAAGAGCTTGAACAGCATCCGGGATCTGCCGGACGATGTAGAGCCAACTGTTATGGAGATGAATAACAACGCACAGGCCAGCATGATGCTTACCGTTGCGAACCCATCGCAGGAAAACCTCTATGATTATGTAGACCAGAAGATTGTGCCGGAGCTGGAAAAGCTCAGCACGGTGGCAGAGGTATCCACCATGGGTGGTTCCTCCGAGTACATAAAAATTGAACTGATGTCCGATATGATGGACCAGTACAACGTGAGCATCAGCGACATCAAGTCCGCCATGTCGGCGGCCAACCTGTCCTACCCGTCCGGAAGCGCGGAATCCGGCAATCTGGACTTATCCGTTTCTACCTTAACGCAGCATGACACGTTGGATGAGCTTCTGGAAATGCCGATCACGGTATCCGGCAACAAGATTGTTTATCTGGAAGATATCGCAGTGGTTTCCTACGCGGAGGAGCAGAAGGGCGGCGTGTCCCGTTACAATGGTGAGGAGACCATTTCCATTTCCCTGACCAAGCAGCAGAGCAGCACGGCCATGGACCTGTCCAAGCAGGTACAGAAGATCATCAAAAACCTGCAGGGGGATGATGAAAACCTGACCATCACCGTAGCAAGAGATGAGGCGGACTCCATTCTGGATTCCTTAAAGGATGTAGCAGAGACCATGGTCATGGCGGTTGTGATCTCCATGATCATCATTTTCCTGTTCTTCGGAGATTTCAAGGCATCCCTGATTGTAGGAAGTTCCATCCCGACCTCCATCCTCATGTCCCTGATTGTTATGACGCGGGCAGGATTTACGTTGAATATCATCACCATGAGCGGCCTGGTTCTCGGTGTCGGCATGATGGTCGATAACTCCATCGTTGTGCTGGAGAGCTGTTTCAGAGCCATGGATAAGCAGCAGGATAAGGGCGCCCTGGGCTATGCGAAAGCGGCTCTGGAAGGAACCAACATTGTGGTGTCTTCCATTGTCGGTTCTACGGTTACCACCTGCGTTGTATTCATTCCGCTGGTATTCTTAAACGGTATGAGCGGCCAGATGTTCGGGGCCATGGGCTACACCATCGTCTTCTGTATGTGCGCGTCCCTGCTTTCCGCGATCGCCATCGTACCGCTGTGCTACATGATGTATAAGCCGAAGGAGCGGACCTCCGCACCGGCAACCCGTCCGCTGACCTTCTTACAGAACGGCTACCGGAAAATCATGCCGACCCTGTTGAAACACAAAGCCATCGTCATGCTGGCATCCGTTGGCATCATCGTGGCTACGGTGTTCCTGGCAAGCGGCATGCAGACGGAGTTAATGACCGCCGATGATACCGGTACCGTCAGCGTTACCATCGAGACCCGCCCGGGCCTGATCACGGAGCAGGCCGATGCGATTCTGTCTGAGGCAGAGTCTATTGTGGCAGCCCATGAGGATGTGGAATCCTACATGCTGCGTTACAACAACGATGAGGGAACCATTACCGCTTACTTAAAGGACGACCGGAAGATGTCCACCGATGAGGTGGTAAGCCAGTGGGAGAACGAGATGGCGGATCTGGAAAACTGTACTGTCACGGTAGAGGCATCCACCTCCATGAGCATGATGGGCCGGAGCCGCGGCTACGAGGCCATCTTAAAGGGAACCCAGTACGATGAATTGCAGGAGGTCAGCAACGAGATCGTAAACGAGCTGATTGCCCGGGATGATGTGAAGAACGTTCATTCCAGCATTGAGAACACCGCGCCGGTTGTGGCTGTCAAGGTGGATCCGGTTTCTGCTTCCGCGGAAGGACTGACTGCAGCCCAGATCGGAACCATGGTAAAACAGATGTTAGACGGTGAGGAGGTTACCACCTTAAAGGTGGACGGTCAGGAGATCAGCGTCAAGGCCGAGTATCCGGAGGATCAGTATAAGACCGTGCCGCAGCTGGAGCGCATCATCTTAAAGAAGCCGTCCGGCGGTTATGTGGCGCTGTCCGATGTGGCAGAAATCTATTATAAGGACAGTCCGTCTTCCATCGAGAAGGAGGATAAGTCCTACCAGATCACGATTTCCGCAGATTATGTGGACAGCAGCTCCAGCGCGGCTGTGAAGACCAAAATCGATAATGAGGTTATCAGCCCGAACCTGACCGGGACCATTACCCGCGGCACCAACTCCAGAGACCGTATGATGCAGGAGGAGTTCTCCGGACTGTACAATGCGATCGCGGTAGCGGTATTCCTGATCTTTGTGGTTATGTCTGCGCAGTTCGAGTCCCCAAAGTTCTCCTTCATGGTTATGACCACCATCCCATTCAGCCTGGTGGGTTCCTTCGGACTTTTGAAACTGACCGGAGTCAGCATGTCCATGACCTCCATCCTGGGATTCTTGATCTTGGTTGGTACGGTCGTTAACAACGGTATTTTGTATGTGGATACGGTGAACCAGTACCGCATGGAGATGCCATTAAAGAAAGCTCTGATCGAGGCCGGTGCTACCCGTATGCGTCCGATCATGATGACAAGTTTAACCACCATTCTTTCCATGCTGCCGATGGCGATGGCCTTCGGAAGCAGTGGTTCCACCACCCAGGGTCTTGCGGTGGTAAACATCGGAGGACTGAGCGTTGGTGTGCTGGTAGCGCTGTTTATCCTGCCGGTTTATTACGCTCTGATGAATGGCAGGAAGGAATTGAAGGTTCTGGATATTTAAGGAGGAGATGAAAAATGATCCGGAAACGTGCAAAACGGCTGGCAGGCGCAGTGCTTGCCGCCGGCGCCATTACGGCAATGCCATTTCAGGCATTTGCCCAGAGAAGCCCGGAATTTGCCTATTCAGCAGAAAAATGGGCGACACTCCGCGATAATAAGCTGGAGTTTGATGAAATTTCAGATCTGGTTCATGAGTACAATCCGACTGTGGTCCAGAACGAGATCAGCTACAAGGATTATCTGACCAAGAACCGGGATGATGTGGCCCAGGATTATTACGATAAGGCCAATGAGATCTATTCGAATATCAGCTACCCGGACTCAGACGATGCCAACTACGGAAGTGGTGTGGCAGCGGCACTGCGTAATGAACAGCAGGCCAAAAGCCTGATGGAGCAGGGAGATGAAAACACCGATGACCAGGCTACCATGCGGATCCAGTACGATCAGGCCGAGGCGAAGCTGGCCAAGCAGGCACAGGGGCTTATGATCACCTACTGGACCCAGTACTATAACCTGGACAGTCAGAAGGCCCGCATTGAGCAGGCAAAGCTTTCGTACCAGTCTGAGCAGAACCGCCTGGCAGCAGGGATGTCTACCCAGTCCAAGGTTTTAAGCGCAAAGGAATCCGTGTCCAGCGCGGAGGCAGCGCTGGTGACTGCCGAGAGTAATCTGGCCTCCACAAAGGAGAGTCTGTGCCTGATGTTAGGCTGGGGCTACGGCGCGGATGTGGAGATCGCGGAGCTTGCAGAGCCGGACCAGAGTAAGATCGCGGCCATTGATGTGAATGCGGATATTCAGACGGCTCTGGAGAACAGTTACGCCTACCGCCTGACGAAAAAACAGCTCACCAACGCCAGAACAGACAGCGTAAAGGAGAAGCTGACCGAGACGGAAAAGAATCAGAGGGAGACCATTTCCAACAGTGTGAAATCCGCTTATGATTCCCTGCTTCTGGCCCAGTCAAATTATGAGCAGGCCCAGTCCGCGCTGGCGCTGCAGGAGGTTTCCATGAAGTCTGCCGATGCAAAGCTGGCAGCGGGAAACATTACAAAGAACACCTATGAGAGCCAGAAGGCTTCTTATACCACGACCCAGGTGACGGCTCAGACCCAGAAGCTGTCCCTGTTACAGGCCATGAATGATTATGACTGGGCCGTGAACGGACTGGCATCCGCAGAGTAAGGAAAGGAGTGCGTTGCGATGAAGAAACAGATGGGGCTTGCACTGGCTCTTTTTCTGGCAGTTGGTACGCAGATGCTGCCGTCCGCTGCGTTTCCGGTGATGGCGGAAACAACGGAGGCGGCCGCATCCGTAACCTCTGTGGAGTATGACAATCTGGAACAGCTGGTGCAGAATAACCGTAACCTGAAAAATGCCCTGGATAATTACACCAGCAATAAGGAAACCTACGAGAACATGCTGAAAACGCTGGAAGATGAGCGGGACTACATGAAACTCATGCAGGAAAAATATGACGATGACGCAGAGGCAAAGGCGACTTACAAAATGAACGCATCCATGCTGAACATGTCCATTTCCCAGATTACGAAACAGCTGGAAGCCCAGGAATCCAAAACCCAGACCACCAGCCGCCAGAAGACGATCGACGGCTATGTGCTGACAGCCCAGAGCCTCATGCGCACTTATGATCAGATGACAACCAAGGCTCAGGCCGAGGAGAAAAACTACCAGGCGGCCCAGAGCAGCTATCAGGCGACCCTGAAAAAGCAGAGCGCGGGCATGGCCACGGCAGCCGATGTGATGGCGGCAGCCGACACCATGAACAGCGCAAAGAACCGGTATGAATCTTACCGGCAGCAGGCATCGAATGCCCGCTTCAATCTGCTTTCTGCATTGGGACTGGATACCAGCGCGGACATCAGCATTGGAAGCGTACCGCTTCCGGATCTTGCCGCCATTGATGCAGTCGATTTCAATGCGGATGTGGAACAGGCAGTCGGCAACAGTGCCAGTGTGCAGAATGCCCGTCATCAGAGCGCGGGAACCGCAACAGAAATATCTGTGAAATCTGACCAGGAAACCCAGGCAGAAGGAAATGTCCGTTCCCAGATGCAGAGCCTCTACGAGCAGTTAAAGGCCACAAAGCTCCAGTATGAGGGAGCCGAGGACGCTTATCAGAGCGCGGCTATTACCTATTCTTCCCTGCAGAAAAAGCAGCAGGCCGGAATGCTGAGCCAGAGCGATTACCTGCAGGGCGTGGCGGATTACTACAGCGCGCTGGAAGCAAGGGAGACCGCGGTAGTGAATTTGAACCAGGCGTGGGAGACGTACAACTGGACTGTAAAAGGAGTGTCGTAAGTGAAAACCTCAGAGGTGTGAATCTCTGGGGTTTTTGTTTGCCAGAAAAGCAAATTCTGTGAAAAATGGAAGTAAAAGTGGTGAAAAATTTATCAGTTGAAGAAATTGGGTGGTTGACGATAAAAAAACCGTGTAGTATAGTTGTAGAGGAAATTATTGATCGTGCGTAACTGTTCAGTATCCTCACAGTTACGATCGTGCATATATAAGGAGGTGAGATGATGGACGTCGCGGACAGTTATAAGCGAATGAGCGGCAATGGAAGAGAGAAGAAGACCGGCAGCCTGTCTGAATCCGCTGTCTGTCATCTCACACGATAGAATCAGGAAATAGAAAGAATGTCTGATTGGTGATGCCGGAGCGGCTGGCATCCGGATCAGGCTGATTTGCTGTGGTTTCTGTGTTGTCAGGATTGCAGTGTTATTTCTCTGTGTGTCTGCCATTGCCCGTTTACAGTGAAACTGGTGATGGCATTTTTTATTTGCGGAAACGGAAAAGACAGTTTCAGGCAGATGTTTTGCTGCATAGATTTTGCTTTTGAGATTCTGGTCAGCTGATATGCTGTGCTATGCGTTAAGAATCTGCAAAGACTGGGAAGAAAGCAAAAACTGCAGGCAGCAGGTTTGCGCAGATCAAAAATGCCCTGTCCACGGGTGACAGCCGTGAGAGCAAACTGCCGGGCAGAAGGTGAAAACCGGAACTCAGGCAGAGAAAGGGGCAGACATGGAAAAGATGAGAGAGAACGACGGAAAAGATACCGCAGTTCAGGTTCGTGACTACCAGACGGAACTGGAGCAGATCATGCGGAGCAATGTATCCCCGCGGGTGTTAAAGGATCGCATTTCCGACTACCATGAGAACGATATCGCATCCTCCTTCGAGGTGCTGACAAGAGATGAGAGAGAGCGGCTGTACCGCATCTTAGATGCAGAGCAGCTTTCCGATATTTTTGAATATCTGGATAACGCAGAGATTTATTTTGAGGAACTGAACGCAAGAAAGAAGGTTGAAGTTCTTTCCTGCATGGAGGTTGATCAGGCGGCAGCGCTGTTAAAGCGTCTGGACAAGCCGGAGCGCAACATGCTCATCGACCTTATTGACAACGAGTCCAAGCGCGACATTGCCATGCTGGAGTCTTTCGATGAAGATGAGATCGGAAGCCGCATGAGCATGAACTTTATTGAAATCAAAGCCGGTATCAGCATCCGTGAAGCCATGCGGGAACTGATTGACCAGGCGGCGGAGAATGACAACATCTCCACGCTGTATGTAACCGATGACAACCACACCTTCTGTGGTGCCATTGATTTAAAAGACCTCATTATTGCCCGGGAGGGCAGCAAGCTGGACGACATCATCATGGAGTCTTACCCGTATGTGTACGCCCGTGAGATGATTGAAGACTGTATCGAGCGGATGAAGGATTATTCCGAGGATTCCATTCCGGTACTGGATGAGAACAACAAGATCATCGGTGTCATCACATCCCAGGATATCATCCAGGTTGTAGATGATGAGATGGGCGATGATTACGCAAAGTTAGCAGGTCTTGCTTCTGAGGAGGAATTAAACGAGCCGATCCGCCAGAGTGTGCATAAGCGTCTGCCGTGGCTGATCATCCTGTTGGGCCTTGGCCTGGTGGTTTCCAGTGTGGTAGGACTGTTTGAGGGCGTGGTGGCCCAGCTTACCATTGTCATCTGCTTCCAGTCCCTGATCCTGGACATGGCCGGAAACGTTGGTACCCAGTCTCTGGCAGTTACCATCCGTGTGCTGATGGACGAGAACCTGGACGGCAAGCAGAAGCTCGGCCTGGTATTCAAAGAGGCAAGAGTTGGTATGTGCAATGGTATGATCCTTGGAATTCTTTCCTTTATATGTATCGGCGCGTACGTTGTTTTTGCAAAGGGCATGACCCCGTTTTTCGGTTTTTCCGTATCCGCCTGCATTGGAGTGGCATTGCTTCTTGCAATGATCATTTCCAGTATTTCCGGTACGGTGATTCCGATTCTGTTTAAAAAGTTTGGCGTAGACCCAGCGGTTGCGTCCGGTCCGCTCATTACGACCGTGAACGACCTGGTAGCCGTTGTGTCTTACTACGGACTGACCTGGATCTTCCTGATTGAGATGCTGCATTTAGCAGATTAGAAAATAAGAATGTTTTGAGATGCTGCATGACTTGGATGTTTGCGTATCAGGGGAATGTATGATATAATGTTTTTCATCTTAGCGTTTGAGTTGTAATACGAGACGCACCACACGAAGGGAGATTTGATCCATGAAAAATCCAGAGATTACCATTACCATGGAAGACGGCGGCGTGATCCGCGCAGAATTATATCCGGAGGTTGCTCCGAACACGGTAAAGAACTTTATCAGCCTGGCAAAGAGGGGCTACTATGACGGCCTTATTTTCCACAGAGTCATCAAAGGCTTCATGATTCAGGGCGGATGCCCGAACGGCAACGGCATGGGCGGCCCGGGCTACTCCATCAAGGGTGAGTTCAGTCAGAACGGTTTCCAGAACGACTTAAAGCACACCGCAGGCGTTCTTTCCATGGCACGTTCCATGATGCCAAACTCCGCAGGTTCCCAGTTCTTCATCATGCACAAAGACGCTCCGCACTTAGACGGCGCATACGCAGCATTCGGTATGGTTGTTGACGGTATGGACGTAGTAAACAAGATTGCCGAGACCCGCACCGACTACAGCGACAGACCGCTCAAAGAGCAGAAAATCAAGAGCATGACCGTAGATACCTTCGGCGAAGAGTACGACGAGCCGGAGAAGTGCTAATTCAGAGGAAAAGAATATATGGTTCAGAACTATACAGTTTGGGTAGAAAATAACGCATATCCGGTGGTGGTTTCTGACGAACGAGAGGCTCTCCTTGCTGCGAAAGCAGTGGGGAGAGTTTTTGTTGCGTTATATACCGAAAATCCGGAACAGGAAACTCTCTGGGACGCCGAGTATCTCGCTGCCCCGGATGCCATTTGCCCGGAATACTTAGAGCGCATCGTGCGCCGTCACATCGGCCTCCCATGGATCATTGCCGAGACCGACCGTCTGATCATCCGGGAATTTACTCTGGATGACATCGCGCAGATGCCAGAAGAACCAGATGTCTGGTACACAGAAGAAGAGCGCACTGCAGACCGGGTTTTTTATGACAAAGACAAACTGGAATCCTACATCAAAAGTCAGTACCGCTTCTATGAGTACGGAATCTGGGCGGTGGTGCGGAAAGCAGATGATGTGATCGTGGGAAAAGCCGGGGTGACGAATCTGGAAGAATCAGAGCATGGTGAATTCGGCAACAAAACAATACCAACAGAAGAATCTGCAGAATATCTGGAACTCGGCTACCACATCTTTCGCCCCTACCGCCGCCAAGGTTATGCAGAAGAAGCCTGCCGTGCCATTTTAAATTATGCCAAAGAAGAACTTGCCTGCCCGGTATGCGCCCGGGTGGCAAAAGAAAATACAGCATCCATCCAGTTGCTGGAGAAATTAAAACTGCCGTATTTCACGATAGATTGCAAAAGAAAAACATATCTGTAATCCGTATATGTTGTCGAAAACTATTTGCGCAATAAGGATGTTATTTACAAAAAAGTGACCGGGGAATGATGGGGGGACTTTACGATCAAGCAAACTCGATCTTACGAACTTCTGTCAAAAACGTCTCGTCACTGGATTTATCCCCCCAGTAACGAGACGTAATACATCATAATTTCTCATAGCAAACTACTTGATTTTTTCCGTTTGACTTTGCAAAATACATTGCCTGATCTGCCTTATCGATCATTTTTTCGTACCGGGAATTATCTGTTGTATATCCAATACTAACAGTAACATTATCAAAGCTATCGTTTCTTCCGATACATAGATTTCGAATGGTATTTAACATTTCGAGTGCCTGATGTGCAGCCAATTCTTTTGCTCCCTCTGAAATACCCAGAATTTCTTCGCCTCCATACCGAAAGAAGCAGATATTCTGTTCCTTCCCATACTCTTTTAAGGCATAAGAAATCTTACGCAAACACTCATCTCCGGCCTCATGTCCATTCGTATCATTGTACTTCTTAAAATTATCCACATCTATCATATACATTGTAGTAGGATGAATAGCTTTATCTGCCAATGCATTTTTAAGATAGTCAAATAGAGATTTGCGATTAAGAAGACCTGTAAGGAAATCCCTGCGACTTTCATAATCAGCCTGATTATATTTGTCTGTCATCGTCTGAAGTTCCTGTTTCACTAGATTCATTTGATTATCATTTTCTTTTTCCTTTGAAATGTCCATTCCATATAGAACGGCTTCCAAATGCTTGGTTTTCGGATTCTCCAGGAGATGAACCGTAATTCTGGACCAACGTATACTCTTGTCATCGTAGTATGACAATGTTTCCAGGCTAATTTCTCTTTTGCCTTCTTCGTGAGCCTTTAAAAGTGCATCGCGACAAAATGTCTTGAAAAAGTTTTCTTGTTTTTCTTTGTCTGGCACAAACAAAGAAATTTGCCGGATGAGCGTATCCACACTCTGAATATTTTGAAGATTGCGGGCATTTTGTGCCATTCCTGTAGAACTAAGACATTCATCCAGAGTCACATTCATGTGGAACACCCCTTGTTTCTCCGGCATAGATTTGAGAATTGCCAGTATTTGCGAATCGTATTTTCTCTCCATCATTTTCTGTTTTGTAACATCACGACCCATTTCCATAAAATAACGCTTTCCGTTCCAGTTGAAATATTGAGCCGTTAGAGAAAAAATATAGTTTCCGTCATCCACTTCTAGCTGGCGTCGGTTTTCACCATGCATCAGCCACATGGGACAGTGAGCACACATTTTGTCCGCTCCCATCATGTATTGATAGCATTTCTGCCCGACATAACTCTCATCTGGTTTTCCAGAGATTGCCCGAGTGGCCTGGTTGGCGTAAACTATTTCCATGGTATCCGGTTCACAAACCTGTATAAAATATTCGGTTCTGTCCAAAATGGCTGCCAAAAGATCCTGTTCTTTTTCAGAGGTTGCAATCGGTTTTTTCTGCTCTTCCTCGCTGAAAAGATGCAGGTATGTTTCTCTTTTTTTTATACTTTTCTTTTGTTCCTCCAGATATTGATAAAAATCCGCTTCCGGCATGGGTCTGGCAAAATAGTAGCCTTGAATATAGTCGCATCCATGTACTTGCAAAAATTCATACTCTGTTTCGGTTTCTACTCCTTCGGCAACAACCTGAATACTCATTTCATGGCACATTGCAATAATCGCTCGAACAATGCTGCGTGTATCCAGATTTAATTCGATTTTCTTAATAAATCCCATATCAAGCTTTAATATGTCAAATCGAAAGTTTTGAATCATGCTGAATGATGAATAGCCACTCCCAAAATCATCCAATACAATTTTGCAGCCGCTCTTTCGGATTTCATCAAGGTAATCTTTGCACAGATTCTCCATCGTATTAAACGCAGTTTCTGTAGTCTCAAAACGCAAATGCTTTTTTAATACAGATGAATGGTTTATCTTTTGCAAAATCGCATAACGCATCTTCTCATCATATAAGTCCATCCAGGATAAGTTGATTGCTACAGGTACAATTATCTGATTCTTCTGCGAACGTTCCAATAGTTTTTGCGACACCATTTCTAACACATATTGATCCAGTTGGGTAATATGGCCATGCTTTTCTAAAACAGGTACAAAGATATCAGGGCGAATAAAACCATGTTCCGGATGATTCCAGCGGACCAATGCTTCAGCTGCAACCACTGTTTGCGTAATTGTATCCACGATCGGCTGATAATAAACCTCAATCTCTCCATGCTCGATGGCCTGAGCATATTCAAACAGAATCTGGGAGTGGTCGATATATTCTTTCCTCATTACCTCATCAAAGATAGCATAGGGCTTTACATAAGCGTTTACAATATGATTGCTGGCAAGAGCAGCACGGTCAATCATTCCGGATACAGACATGGATTTGTCTTCCACATAATAGATTCCGTGTAATATATGGATTGGCATCGTTTTTCCATTGTATGACCATGTATGAATGCTATATTCTGTAAGCTGCGCTGGGTTAAAGTCCTTTTGTTTATAAAAACACACAAAAATATCATTATGTATGCGTGATAGTGCCAATGGCTTTGAATTTTGCTCAATTTCCAGATATTCCTGGCAAAGCAATACATCCCCTGCTGCAAAACCAAAAATCCCGTTGATGGATTTAAAGTTTTGGATATTATAATAAGTGAGCACAAAGTTATCCTTTGGCGCGGCATCTTTCAAAATAGCCTCCACCTTTCGAATAAAACCTTTTTTGCTGAAACCTCCCGTTAATTTGTCATAATATTCCTGGTCATACAAGGCATTAAACTCTGATTCCGTATTTGGTAACTGTTTGGCATAGCGTTCCTTTTCTCCCACCGTACTAAAAACTAACGCATAATTTTCACTGCCATCTTCTGCAAGGACCGGTACTGCATCAACGGTTTCATATATTTTCCGAATTGGGTCAAAATAGGTTTTTGGTCCCTTAATTCGATTAGCTACCGGACACGGTGGACAAGGTGTATCCAGATTCATCAGACACTTGTAGCATTTCTCACCTTTCTTTAATGATGGATATAAATCTAGCGCAGTCTGATTAAATGTCACGATATCATAATCTTTGTTGATTATGTAAGTTCCTGATGATTGTTCAACCATTATTTTCTCCTGACTTGAAACACTTTTGTGTAGCGGTTAGAATAGTTTCATTATTTACCATTTTTATACATACCTGTTGTCAAACGTTCATCTTTTGGTTGCTCTGTATCCTATGATATTACCAAGACTTTACCAGATTGAATTGCACCAGTCAGCTTTCCTATCGCGTTTCCCCCTAGCTCATTGTTCAGATAAGCTCATCTTCCAGTAAATTTCTGATGGCGTTACATCGATTTGTTTTAAATCTTCTCCCCCCAAAAAAAAACAGCACTGCCTTCTCCAGCAATGCTAACGTGCAACTGGCTGCCATTTTACAGGCTCTATAGCTTTGCGTCGCTATCTTTCGATAATTTTGCTCGAATATATTTATTGTATTCGCCTTACGACTGCTTGTCAACATTTGCCGTAATTACTACACCGATTAAGTCATTACAACATGTTTAAGTCCCGCCGCTGTCCAATCTCCAATCTTAAGCCATCTTGTCACTGCTTTTTTATTTGAGAAAGAAAAAGCTGCGCAACAACCTTGGCAGGCCGTCGCGCAGCGACTTAGTTCAATTTTTATTTCCCCACAGAATCAAATTCTCTGCAGATCTCCTCTGACGGAGCCTTGGTTGCCAGGGATACGATTACGATAGCCAGTGCGGATACTACGAATGCCGGAAGCAGTTCGTAGATATTCCAGGTGCCGCCCATTGGGCGTACCAGATACTTCCATACGAATACCATCACGCCGCCGGCCACCATTCCGGCAATGGCACCCTGAAGATTGGTGCGCTTCCAGAACAGGGAGAAAAGTACCAGCGGGCCAAATGCTGCACCGAAACCAGCCCATGCGAAGGATACGATGTAGAATACGGAGCTGTCCGGGTTCCATGCCAGGAAGATACTAACGATGGCAATGCCGACTACGGTCAGGCGGGCTGCCATCATGGAGGCAGCGGTGCTCATTTTAATCTTTAAGAAGTCCTGCATCAGGTTCTGGGAAACACCGGAAGCTGCGGTTAACAGCTGGGAGTCTGCGGTGGACATGGTGCATGCCAGGATACCGGCCAGAACCACGCCTGCAATCAGGGAAAGCAGGAAATTGTGCTGTCCTAACAAATGAGCAAACTGAATGATGACGGTTTCAGATTCAGAACTCTGGGTAAAGAGCGGAATTGCGCCAGCCACGGAAGCAGCGTAACCAATGATGCCGATTAAGATAGCCACGCACATGGAAATCAGCACCCATACGGTAGCAATGCGGCGGGAAAGGGTCAGCTTTTTCTCATCCTCGATTGCCATGAAACGGAGCAGGATATGCGGCATGCCAAAATATCCAAGGCCCCACGCGGTGGTGGATACAATGGTTAAGAGACTGTAAGGTGCTGCATCACCGGTCGCACGGTCATGAATGTGCGTCATGGAGAGGTATCCTGCCAGAGAGGTTGCGTTGTTTACTACCTCGTCCCAGCCGCCAGCCATATGGATGCCGTAGAATACGATCACGATCAGGGAAATTGTCATGACGATACTCTGGATCAGGTCGGTGGTGGAGACCGCCAGAAATCCGCCCATAACGGTGTAACCTATAATAACAATGGCACCCACGCTCATAGTCATATGATAATCAACGCCGAACAGGCTGGAGAACAGAGTTCCGATAGCTTTAAAACCGGAAGCGGTGTACGGGATAAAGAAAATCAGAATCACGATAGCCGCGATACACATCAGGATGTTCTTTTCATCGTGAAATCTTCTGGAAAAGAAATCCGGAATGGTGATAGCATTGCAGACTACGGAGTAACGGCGCAGCCGCTGGGCTACAATCAGCCAGTTTAAGTAGGTACCGACGCCAAGACCGATGGCGGTCCAGCCTGCGTCAGCGATACCGGAGAGGTAAGCCACGCCCGGCAGTCCCATTAAGAGCCAGCTGCTCATATCGGATGCCTCCGCGCTCATGGCGGTTACAAGCGGTCCGAGTTTCCGGCCGCCTAAGTAGAAATCGTCAGCGGAATTGCCGCTGCCCTGTTTGCTGAAATAGAATCCCACGTAAACCATTGCTGCCAGATAGATGACAATGGCTGCCAGGATTCCAATCTGTCCTGATAGCATAGATTTTTCCTCCTCATTCCCATGCTGGTTTTCAGCACCAGCTGTATGATGTGGTCGATTATAGCATGGATCAAAATAGACTACAATACAGAATAAAGTATAGAACGAATACTGTACGATTTAATTGAAATAACAGTTAAAACTATATTTTATAAGGAAAAACAACTAGACGATAAAAGAAAATAAAATAGATACAAAAAATGTATTTTTTAGAGACGGAGGTTCTGTGCGTCAAAAACGATCCTCAAAGATGTATCTGTCGGCATATCTGACTCTGGTTTTCTGGTATGAAAAACAGCTTCCAGCCGGTCAGGGCTGAAAGCTGCTTAAGAATCCGGGCATCACCTCCCCGGCATATTCTACCAGAGAGTATTCTCCGGAACAGAGGCACCAGTCATAGAGCAGGGCACGTTCACACAAAGCATAAAGCTTCACCATCTCATTGACATTGGAACGGGTGCTGAGTTCACCGTCAGTCTGCCCTTTTGCGATAATCTTTCGAAGAAGCTTATAGTAGATCCGGTTATGATCCAGCAAATGTTTTTCTCCGCTGGTGGTAAGCTGCGTGGAGTAAAGCCTTGCCAGAAGATCCAGGGAAATGCTGTTTTCAATCATGCGGAACAGTTCCTGGTTTAAAAAGAGAAGCTGGTCCATGGCACTCATTTCCGGTGTCAGCTGCGGCAGCAGCTCTTCATATTTTTCATCAAACAGGGAGCTTAAGGTGGAAAGAAGCGCGTCCTTGCCGTCAAAATAGTGGTAAAAAGAGCCTTTGGAAGTTCCGGACAGATCAATGATTTCTTCCACGGTGGTATCCTCATAACCCTGTTCATAGAACAGTTTCCATGCGGCACTTACAATTTTTCCGCGGGTATTGCGTGCGTTTTTCTTTGCCATAACAGCCTCCTGTTTCTTCGTATGAGTCGATTATAAAGAAGGAAAAAGACGATGTCAACTGTTCTGCCGGGCCGACGGAAGCGGCTATATGGCAAAAATATTTGACATTCTTTTCTGTACACGATATAGTTATTCACTGATAATCAAAGAAAAGGCAGGGATGTTATGACATTTTACCAGGAATTACAGTTAAGCTCCGCAGGCTCCAAAAACCTGATCCGGCGGACAACTGATAAAGAAGAAAAGAAACGGCATATCTTCATTTATAATATAAAGGTCTACCTTGTGGTCGCGTTCTGTTTTGCGGTGGTTACCGCGTTCAGTCTGCTGTTTGGCTCTGCCAACAGTATAGCAGGTGTGGTGGTGCTTCTGGCACTTCTGGTTCTGCGCCAGGCAGACTTTGGAATTCGCACCTCCCACGGCCTCATTTGCATCGGCTTCATCTTTGGCGTGCTGATTGCAGGCCCGCGCGTTTCCAATATGCTGGCGCCGGGATACGCGTTTTTTGCAAACTGTGCCTTCATCATGATTCTGATGGTACTGGGCTGCCACAATGTGATCATGTCGAATCACTCCACATTTGTTCTGAGCTATCTGCTGCTGAAGGGCTACGACGTCAGCGGCGCCGATTACGAAAAACGTGTATGGGGATTGCTTTTGGGAATGGTCATCTGCATGGCCGTATTTTACAAAAATCAGAGACTGCGCCCATACCGCAGGAGCTTTCTGGATCTGTTCCGGGAATTCCATTTTCATTCTGCAAGAAACTGGTGGTACATCCGCATGACATTAACAGTCTCTACGGCCCTTCTCATCATGAATCTTCTTGGACTCCCAAGAGCCATGTGGGCCGGAATTGCCTGCATGTCCGTGTGCCTGCCATTTTCCGGAGACATGGAGCCGAGAGCGAAAACCCGAGGTTTGTACAATATTCTGGGCTGTACAGTCTTTGCAGCACTGTATTTTCTGTTGCCGGAGTCCCTGCATCCATATCTGGGAATTTTAGGCGGAATCGGTGTTGGTTATTCTGCCGGTTATGCATGGCAGACTGTATTTAATACCTTCGGTGCGCTCTATATTGCGTCCGGGGCATTTGGACTGATCGGAGCGATTGCGCTTAGAATCGGAACCAATGTGGGAGCGGCAGTGTATACCATGCTGTTGGATCAGATTTTAAACCGGCTGTTTGGCCGGGAAATGAAAGGAGAGAAAGCGTTACAGTGAGCACAACGTGTGAACAGTAACGAGAAAGGAGAAAGCTATGTTTGAGAGAGTTGAGTACACCGTAGCAAGAATTGACGGAGATTATGCGTATTTGCAGCGCGTGGATGATCCGTCCGCAGAAGAAAAATGCGTGGCACGGGCGCTGCTTCCGGCAGAAATCAGCGAAGGCTGCCGCGTGGCATATGAAATGTTGGAATATAGTATGGCGTAAAATCGGATAACCGGTATAACCCCTCAGAATTCTTCATACATTGTAAAAAAGAATTCTGAGGGGTTTTTCCTTTGAAGGATTATATTGAAGAGCGGGCCGTTGCCATTGCCAATTACATCATAGACCACAATGCCACGGTGCGGCAGGCGGCAAAGCAGTTTGGAATTTCCAAATCCACCGTGCACAAGGACGTGGCTGATCGTCTGGAATACATAAATCCGGCGCTAGCGGCCCGGGCAAGGATTGTGTTGAACATCAACAAATCCGAGCGGCATATCCGCGGCGGCATGGCCACGCGGGAGAAATATCAGCACAGAGTGGCAATCTGCAGCCGGGAGGAAAATTCCTAGGGGTAGGAGCAGCCGTCAGATATTCGGACCATAACAGCAAATATAAAAAGAGCGGCGTGTTCAGTCATGCCGCTCTTCTTCGTTATCCCAGGTTTCACAGAACCGTGCCGCAAAGGAAGGTTCTTCCCCGGCTGCGTAAAGGTGGGAAACATCCCCAAACGCGCTGACACGGAAGCTGGCAATGCCTTGTCTCCGTTCCTCAGTGTAAATGGTGGTGACGGAGGATGGTGCCGCGCACAGGCCATGCCACAGTGGCATCGGCGAAACGTGCATCAGGTGGCTTAAGAGCACGCACTCCACACCGAAATGGCAGAACAGCACGATGGTGTCCCGGTTTGGCCGGACGGCCCGGTAGTACAGGCCTTCCCGCTCATATCCGTGGGAGGCCAGAAGCCGGTCGAATTCCTTTGTGACCCATTTGTATTCCAGTTCCGCGTTCACGGAGCGCATGGCATTGGTGTGATACCATTCCTCCGGATCATAATAGCGGGGTTCCTTCGTCCAGATTTCCGGAAGCCAGTCCCAGATGCTGGTGCTTCGGTCCATGCCTGGTTTTACAATGCGCGGGGAAAATTCCCGGAGCCATTCACAGGTTTCGGCGGTGCGCCCCAGCTTCTTTAAGGTCAGGGACGCGGTATCGTTTGCCCGGCCCAGTGGAGATACGTAATAGGCATCCGCAGGCATGCGCACAAGTCGGTTGGAGAGCAGTTCCGCCTCCTTCCAGCCGGTCGGAGTTAAGGAGTCAATGGAGTAGTCCGGGTCAGCGTGTCTTACGATTACAAGTTTCATGAAAGTTCCTTTCGTTGTGTTATCGTAACTGTGAGGGTACTGAACAGTTACGTATGTTCTGCATTCCGTTGTCATTCTATTTTACCATTCCCGTCCTGACGAAACAAGCAATAGATTTTTTCTTGTGCATTCGCTGCATATGGTCTAAAATGGAAAAAGAAAAAATTTCAATACGGAGGATCCCCCCAATGAAGAACATCTTAGTTGCTATGCCATTCCATGACGCACATAAGGCTTATATCGAAAAAATCGGCGCAGGCTGTGAGTTTCACTATACGACCATCAAAACTGCCACTGCAGAGGAAGTAAAAGCTGCCGATATCATTTTCGGAAACATCAGCCCGGAGCTGGTGAAACAGAATGACCATCTGGAGTGGATGCAGTTGAACTCCGCTGGTTCTGATCAGTACTGCAAGCCGGGTGTTATCGGACCGGACACCATTCTGACCTGTGCGACCGGCGCGTATGGCCTGTCTGTGTCTGAGCATATGGTTTCCATGTCCATGATGCTCTGCCGCAAAATGGATTTATATATGAAGAATCAGATGAACCATGAGTGGAAGGAAGAGGGAAGTGTAACCTCCATCTGGAATTCTACCACACTGGTAGCAGGTCTTGGTGATATCGGAAGCGAGTACGCAAAGCGCATGAAGGCGCTGGGCAGCCATGTCATCGGCATCCGCCGTCATGTGGCAGACAAGCCGGACTTTATTGATGAGCTTTACACGATGGATCAGCTGGATGAGGTTCTGCCGAAGGTGGATTTCGCGGTATTCATTCTGCCGAGCACCCCGGCTACCCATCATATCATGGATGAGCGCCGCCTGCGCCTCATGAAGCCGGGTAGCTATCTCATCAATGCAGGCCGCGGCGATGCGGTGGACTGCGACGCTTTAAATAAAGTCCTGTGTGAGGGTGTAAGCCTGGCAGGCTGTGCCTTAGATGTAACGGAACCGGAGCCGCTTCCGGCAGACCACCCGCTGTGGGATGCGCCGCGCACTATCATTACCCCGCACAGCGCCGGAAAGTTCCATCTGCAGGAGACCTTCGAGCGCATTGTGCGGATTACCGGGGAAAATCTGGAGAAATATCTGGCTGGTGAGAAGCTTAAGATGCGCAACCAGGTAGATGTGAAGACCGGAAACCGGAAGTAAAAAGCATAAGTCCAGGCATACATTCGGCCCTGGAAGAATAGGTTATTACTATCAAATTTTTTCGGGGAGGCTGTTATGGGAAAGAAAAAAAGCGGGAAAGTGCTGGTAATCCTGGCTCTTCTGGCCTGGGTCTTTGTGGTGCGGTTTCTGACGGCCTGCAGCGTGGAGAAGGATGACCTGAAAAAGGTGCGTGACCTGGAATTTACCGTAGTCGGGGAGGCAGATCTGCCGGAAGAACTGAAGAACGTGATCGGAGAGAAAAAGGCGGCACCCTTCAAGCTGACCTACACCGATGACCAGAATCTTTACATAGTCGTGGGTTACGGGGAGCAGGAGACCGGCGGATACAGCATTTCTGTGAGGGAGCTTTACCTGACAGAGAACGCGATTGTGGCGGACACGGAGCTTTTGGGACCGGAGGCTGCGGAGCAGGCAGGTACGGAAAAATCATTCCCGTACATTGTCATAAAAACGGAATATCTGGAGGAACCAATTATATTCCAGTAAAATACTAGGAATTATTTGCTCAGCACTTGTATTTCCTTTGCATCATATGATAAAATAAGAGCCAAAATCCTAACGTATTGCGGAGGCTTGGAATTATGATTTTGAAAGATATCTGGATGGATGTAAAGGCAGTACAGGAACGTGACCCGGCGGCACGGAGTGCCCTGGAAGTACTTCTTCTTTACCAGGGCGTGCATGCCCTGATCTGGCACCGGTTTGCCCACTGGTTTTATAAGCACCATATGTTTTTTATCGCGCGGCTGATTTCTCAGATCGCCCGCTTTTTCACCCTGATCGAGATTCATCCCGGAGCACAGCTGGGGCATGGCATTTTAATTGACCACGGCTGCGGCGTGGTGATTGGTGAGACTACGGTAGTCGGGGATAACTGCACCATTTATCAGGGTGTGACTCTGGGCGGCGTCGGCCTGAACAAAGGAAAGCGCCATCCTACCCTGGGGAACAATGTCACCGTAGGATGCGGCGCCAAGATTCTCGGCGCTTTTGAGGTGGGAGACAACTGCCAGATTGCGGCCAACGCAGTACTTTTAAAGCCGCTGGACAACGACACTACGGCGGTCGGTATCCCGGCGCAGCCGGTCAAGGTAGCGGGTGTTCCCATTGAAAACCGGAAAAAAGCGGTGACCATGGAACACTATGAAAGGATGGAGAAGCGTGTCCGGGAGCTAGAGGCCGAACTGGAGCGCCTGAAGGCGGAAATGGCAGACAGCTCAGGAGAAGACTGATCGCGCGGAGTGTCGGCCTGGCAGTATCATAAAACGAAAAGCATTCACATAGACTTTCTGTAAAGGGTTTCTGATATGGAAAGGAAGGTGGGTGCTTTTTTATGCTGGAACTGGAAAAACAGAACCTGCACAGAAACCGTCTGAAAAGCCAGACGGAAGCGCAGGTAACCCTGGATGATGATTTTATTGTTCCGGATACCATGAGTGACATTGACGAGGTGATCCTGGATTCCGGTCTTATTCAGCTGGAGCCGGTGAAGGTGCAGCGGGAGCGGATCACAGTGCGGGGAAAGCTGGATTTTCATGTGCTTTACCGCAGGGAGGAGGGAGGCCTGCAGGCGCTGGGTGGGGCGATCCCCTTTGAGGAAACCATCAATGTGCCGGATCTGGATGAAAAGGATTATGTCAGTGTTTCCTGGCAGCTGGATGACCTGAACACGGAGATGGTCCATTCCCGCAAGCTGGGAATCAAGGCGATCGTAACGCTGGAGGCAAAGGCAGAGAGCCTGTATGACACGGCGGCAGCCGTGGATGTGAACGGGGTGGATGAGGAAATCCATCTCCAGGTGAGACGGGAGCAGATCCCGGCAGCGGCCATTGCCCTGCGCAGAAAAGATACCTACCGCTTAAAGCAGGACATCACGCTTCCTGGCAGCAAACCGGCCATTGAGCGGATGCTGTGGACAGAAATGAAGCTTGCCGGGGGCCAGGCAAAGCCGCTGGACGGCCAGATCCATCTGGAGGGAACCCTGATGGTATTTGCCCTGTATGAGGGCGGCGAGAGCGGCATGGTTCAGTGGGTCGAGGAAAGCATTCCATTCTCAGGGGAAGTGGAAATGCAGGGTGCGGCTGCGGAGTTGATTCCGGCCATCGGCCTGAAGCTGATCCACCGTGACCTGGAGGAAAAGCCGGATTACGATGGGGAGATGCGGGAGCTTTCCATCGACGCGATCATTGAGCTGGATGTACGCCTTTATGAGGAACAGCAGCTGGAGCTTTTGCAGGATCTGTATGCCACGAACCGGGAAATTGTGCTGGACACCGGCGAGGCGGTCTTTGACCGGATCCTGACCCGCAATTTCGGAAAATGCAGGGTTGCGGAGAATGTGGAGATGGAAACAGACCCCAGGGTGCTGCAAATCTGCCACAGCAGCGGAAGCGTGAAGCTGGATGGGGCGGAGGTCCTGGAGAACGCGCTGGTGGTAGATGGTGTTCTGGAGGTAAAGCTTCTGTATCTGACAGACGATGACGCAAGGCCGGTGCAGGCGGCCACCCGCCTGGTGCCCTTCCATTATGATGCAGAGGTTCCGGGCATCACAGAGGAAAGCATCTGGTATCTGGAGCCGGGACTGGAGCAGCTGACCGCGGTCATGGCAGGAGGCGGACAGGCGGAGCTGCGCGGTGTGATCACCCTGGATTTACTGGTTCTGCAGCCGGAGAAAAAACAGGTAATTTTGCAGGCGCAGGTTCAGCCGGCAGATACAGAAAAAATGAAAGCCATGCCGGGCATTGTCGGCTATCTTGTACAGCCCGGAGACAGCCTGTGGGATGTGGCGAAGCGTTTTCATACGACAGAAGCGTCGATACTGGCGGCGAACGATCTGCCAGGAGGCACCATCAGTGCGGGGGACTGCCTGATTCTGGTAAAAGAAATTTAGGGGTAACTGCACAAAACGGGCAAAACTGCGTAAGATGTAGTATAAGATATAGCTGGTCACTGCATCAGGCCGGTGCTTTTCATAGATCAGGGAGACCTGGGCGGCGCATGCTGTACTTGCAAGAAGCAGGCGCCGCCTACATAGCGTTGCGCGGGAGCATTTCTTATGGTACGATGATAACCGTAATGCAAAGGATGGGAAGAACGATGTCAGAAGAAAATTACACCTATATTCTGGAGTGCGCGGACGGAACCCTCTACTGCGGATGGACAAACCATCTGAAGGAGCGGGTGGCGGCCCACAATGCCGGAAAAGGCGCCAAATACACAAAAAACCGCAGGCCCGTGGTGTTGAAGTATTACGAAACCTTCAGCACGAAGCAGGAGGCCATGCGGCGGGAATGGGCGGTCAAGCAGTTAAGCCGGAAGGAAAAACTGGCGCTGATCGGACAGTTTCAAAAACAGCAGATGCCAGAAACGCAGTAAAAAGGCCGCCGGGTAACTGTTCAGGCAACGAACGCGTACATCATGATGTAATGGCAGAGGCTTCCACCCATAACGAACAGGTGGAAAATCTCGTGGGAGCCGAAGTAGCGGTGTTTCTGGTTGAAGATCGGCAGCTTCATGGCGTAGATCACGCCGCCAACGGTGTAGATGATACCGCCGGCCAGGAGCCATCCAAAGGCCTGGCGCGGAAGCGCTGCGATGATCTTTCCAAAGGCCAGCACGCAGACCCAGCCCATGGCAATGTAAATCAGGGAAGAAAACCATTTGGGGCAGGTGATCCACAGCGCGTTTATGAGAATGCCTGCAGCGGCAATGCCCCATACCAGCGCCAGAAGGAGCCAGCCGGTGCGGTCGCCCAGAACCAGCATACAGACCGGAGTGTAGGTCCCGGCAATCAGAATGAAAATCATCATGTGGTCCACCTTGCGCAGCATGCGGTTTATCTTCGGTGAGATGTCCAGCGTATGGTAGACGGTGCTGGCCGCGTAGAGCAGCACCATGCTGGTAATAAAAATGGTAAGAGCCAGCACGTGGCTGCGGCCGGGCTCCTGCGCTGCCTTGATGATGAGCGGGGAAGCGGCGCAAAGCGCCAGGATCATGGCAATAAAATGAGTCAGGGCACTGCCCGGATCTTTGATTTTCAGAGTCATAAAAATTCCTCCTTTTTAGAAAAAACAATATAGTTTTGAAAACTACGTCTAACTGTTTTATATACTATACAGCGACAGGGAGAAAAATGCAAGGCTTTTTGCGGAAAAACTTTGAAAATCAAACTATTTGACAAAAAATACCAAAAAGGGAGAGCAGCATGCTGAATATACTATATGAAGACGAAGCAGTTTTAGTGGTATGGAAACCGGTGGGGATGGAGTCCCAGTCCGGCCGTGGTTTTGACGCGGATATGGTCAGTGAGATCAAACGCTATTTATCCACAAAGAGAGCGGTGGATAATCACAACTTGTCCACAAAGCCAGTGGAACCTTATGTGGGAGTTATCCACAGACTGGATAAGCCGGTCAGCGGCGTGATGGTGTATGCTAAAACGAAAAGCGCGGCAGCTGCGCTGAGTAAACAGGTGTCGGAGGGAAAAATGCATAAAAAATATCTCGCGGTGCTCTGTGGAAAACCTGTGGATAATGTGGAAAAGTATGTGGATTATCTGTTGAAAGACGAGAGGGAAAACACTTCCAGGATTGTGGATATGGGGATAAAAGGTGGAAAACGCGCAGAACTCATCTGCAGGCTGCTTGAGACAAAGCCGGTGGAACCTTATGGGGAGCTGACACTGGCAGAAATTGAGCTTCTTACGGGACGGCATCACCAGATCCGCGTGCAGATGTCTGGTCATGGACTGCCGCTCTGGGGGGATAACCGCTACAATCCCGCTTTCCGGAAAGGGGATGCGGCAATGTCAGACTGTGCGGCAGAAAACGGCGGGCGGGAACAGATGGCAGAAAAGAACCGGGAATCCGGCCGCACTACGCTTCGCGGACGGCGCCGGGGCGATACAGGACGCAGCGCCCGCCCGCCCCGGGCGGATGTGGCCCTGGCGGCGTATGAACTGACCTTTACGCATCCGGAAACCGGGAAGTCCATGACATTTCAGCATAATCCGTCGGGCGGCATCTTCCGCCAGTTCCAGATGCCTAGTATAATCCACGATAATTACCGCTCCATTACACGCAGGATAAATTTTCATGTGCAAGGAAGCTGAATGAGGCGATGCCGGTAGCATCGTCGATTGAAGCTGACGCGGCAGATGGAAATTTAGACAAGTGAAAGGGGCGGATAATTATTGTGGATTATACTAGGCAGCAATGAGAACAGGAAAACAGCCAGTGCATTCTGTGGCCGTATAAATCCGGAAAGAGCGGGCAGACTAGAGAATGTACAAAGGAAGTACAGATCAAAAAGCAGGTGAGTCCATGGGAAACCGACCGAGACACTAATGATAACTCCATTTACATATGAAAAAAAATGTCGTATACTGGTACTGCTTCACGAAATGAAAAGAAACAGGAGGCAGGATCATGACATTTACCTATCCTGCGGTGATCACACCGCATAAAGACGACGATGGTTTCCATATCGTATTCCCGGACCTGGAACTCTGCGAGGGAGACGGACCGGATTTAGAGGATGCTCTGGACGATGCCAGAGAGGCGGCCTACAACTGGCTGATGCTGGAACTGGAAGAAGGCGGAGAGTTCCCGGCACAGAGCCATGAGGAAGATATTGAAGTTCCGGAGGGCGGATTTGTACGCCGCATCATCGTGCGGATCAAACTGCTGCCGGACAGCGACTGATTACGATGCAACCTGGCCGGAGCTGCTTGCGGAAGCTGCGGCCAGATTGCATGCTGTATACAATGAGGAGGAGTTGAACTATGAGATACACTGTAAAACCACACGACGTGTGCCCGACATCCCTGTCCTTTGACCTGGAGGGCGACGTAGTAAGAAACGTAGAATTTACAAGAGGCTGCAACGGCAACTTAAAGGCCATCAGCAAGCTGGTAGACGGCATGACCGTAGACCAGATCTACAACACCCTGCACGGCAATACCTGCGGCTACAAAGATACATCCTGCGCGGACCAGCTGGCCCAGGCAGTGCGCCAGTGCTACGAGGAGAGCCAGAAATAATCAGCTCATTTCCTGTGCGAGACGCAGGAATTCCTGCATTTCTTTTGTGACCCATTTATCTTTGTGATAGAAAATCTGCCGCCAGGTCTGCATCTGAAATCCGCGGACCCTAAGCGCGGTCAGCCGTTTCAGCTCTATTTCCCGTCGGATGGTAAATTCCGGCAGAAACGAGATTCCCGTATTTTTTAAAAGCATGTGAATAATGAATTCGGTACTGCCGATTTCCAGAAACGGCCGGATCACACGGTCTGTAGATGCCAGATACTGTTCTAACATATGACGGTAGCTGGCATCTTTTTCTGTGAGCAGAAATGGAAAACGCAGCACCTCGTCAAGCTCCAGCTCCCGATTGGCCCTGGCCAGCTCATGATCCGGAGAAGCCACAAAAATATTCTCTTCCGGTTCCTCCAGGGTTTTGCACCAGCGGTTGTCATAGATGCGCCGGTCTAAGAGATACACGAGATCAATGGCATTTTCGTTCATCCGGTTTAACAGAACATCCGGTGAATCCGTAACAATGCTGATGGTGACCTCTGGGTAGAGCCGGTGATATTCGGACAGCAGATCCGGAAAGATAGAGGCGCAGATGGACTCGATGGTGCCAAGACAGAGCTTGCCGTTTAACGAGGAAGAATCGGAGACTGCGCTCCGGGCCTGCTCTAAGTCCTTCTGGATGGTAACCGCGTACTGGTAGAAGACCTGTCCCTGGTGGGTCAGGGAGATCTGTTTTCCAATGCGGTCAAACAGATGGACACCCAGCTCCCCTTCGAGCTGTTTGATCTGAATGGTGACAGCGGCCTGGGAGTAGCCGAGCTGCTTTGCGGCCTTGGAAAAACTCTGGTGCTGCGCTACCTGGAGAAAGGTGCTGATTTCGCGAAATTCCATGGAGATCCCTTCTTTCATCATTAAAAAATTTTAAACAATATGATAAAATCTTTAAATTTTACATTAACGTAACTATATGTTACAGTAAATTTATCAACAAGGCAAGCCGTAATGATGAATTCCGGATGGCCCTCATATCTGATCAGTATGAAATGGCCACAAGATAAAAGAAAGGTGATAATGAGATGGAAAAGTCAGATCCGCGTTATCAGGCATACATCCAGATCCTGAAAGAAGAACTGATTCCGGCTATGGGATGTACCGAGCCGATCGCGCTGGCCTACGCAGGCGCAGTTGCAAAAAAGACACTGGGAGAACAGCCGGACAAAGTAAAGGTGGAAGCCAGCGGCAGCATCATCAAGAATGTAAAATCCGTGATCGTGCCGAACACCGGTCACTTAAAAGGCATCAATGCGGCAGTGACCGCGGGTATTGTGGCAGGAAATCCGGACAAACAGCTGGAAGTCATTGCCCAGGTTAGCCCGGAGCAGATTCAGCAGATGAAGCAGTTTATGGAAGATGTGCCGATTGAAATCGAACATCTTGCAGGCGGCTGCACGTTCGATATTATCGTAACCGTATATCATGGAGAGGACTACGCGAAGGTGCGTATCGCAAATTACCATACCAACATTGTTCTCGTTGAAAAGAACGGGAAGGTTCTGCGCAGCGAAGCTGTTTCCGATGACAGCGAAGACGGCCTGACCGACCGCACGCTGCTTGATATGGAACATATCTGGGATTTTGCGACAACGGTGGATATCAGCGATGTCAAAGAACTTCTGGATCAGCAGATTTCCTGCAATGTGGCCATTGCGGAAGAAGGACTGAAGAATGATTACGGCGCAAACATCGGCAAGGTACTTCTGGATATGGATGGAGACGATGTCCGCGTGAGAGCAAAAGCCATGGCAGCAGCCGGTTCCGATGCCCGCATGAATGGCTGTGAGATGCCGGTAGTCATCAACTCCGGAAGCGGCAACCAGGGTATCACCACCTCAGTTCCGGTCATTGTTTATGCAAAAGAGCTGGGGGTCAGCGATGAGATGCGCTACCGCGCCCTGACGCTGTCCAATCTGACAACCATCCACGTAAAGACACCGATCGGCCGTCTGTCTGCTTACTGCGGAGCAGTAGGAGCAGGTGCCGGAGCAGGTGCCGGAATCGCATATCTGTGTGGCGGCGGTCTGAAGGAAGTAGAGCACACCGTAGTCAATGCCCTGGCAATCGTATCTGGTATTGTATGTGATGGCGCAAAGGCATCCTGCGCAGCCAAGATCGCGGCAGCAGTCGATGCCGGCATCCTCGGCTACAACATGTATATCCGCGGCCAGCAGTTCCGCGGCGGAGACGGTATTGTATCCAAGGGCGTAGAGAATACCTTACAGAATGTCGGCCGTCTCGGAAAAGACGGTATGAAAGAAACCAACGAAGAGATCATCAAGATTATGATCGAAGCATAATTCGGGACAAAACCTGAAACAGGATAAAACCCTCTGCATCTGGTAACTTTTTGATGCAGAGGGTTTCTTTTTTTATTTTACATAGTATTGCGTGAAAAGTCAGACAGGATGTGATAATATAAAATTATAGATTTATGTAGCGTCAGAAATCCTGACTGTTTCAGTAAAGGAAGAATGTTGATGAAAAAAAGAAAAGGAAGAATTGTACAGCTGCTGGTCATGAGCGTGATAACCCTGGCTATGGCACTGAGTATATACCGGAATCCGGAACATGAAAGCCTGGTTGCGCTTCTGCTTCTCTGGTGTTATTTTGGCTGGAATCTCTGGACCAACCATCAGCTTGCAAAAAGCCGTTCGGAGGCGGTGGTGGAACTGGAACGCAGTACGGTGCTGATCCGCTGCGTGACGGAGCTTTCTTCTCATGAAGACATGGACCGGGCGATCAATAACCTTCTGAAAATCGTGACGGAGTATTTTGAGGGAGACCGGTCTTATATCGTTAAGGTGGATTATGAGAACCAGCTGGTTCACAATACATATGAGCATGTCGCACCCGGGGTCACAAAAGAAATTGACAATCTTCAGCAGGTACCACTTCAGGTTGTTCAGTCTTGGCTTGATATGTTTCAGAAGCGCGGTATGTTTTATATATCTGATCTGGACCATGAAAAGGAAAAGGAGGCCCAGACCTATGATATTCTGAAAGCCCAGAATATCAACAGTCTGATCGCGGTTCCATTTAAAAAAGACGGTACGGTGATAGGATTTTTTGGTGTAGACAATCCACGGAAATACTACCGGGATTTTCAGCTCCTCTCTTCCATTCAGTTCTTTCTCATGAACCGTCTGGAGATGAAGGACCGCCAGGAACAGCTTCAGTATTTAAGCTACCGCGATCTGCTGACGAATCTGTATAACCGCAACTATTACATTCGCCTGCTGGAAAAATCTCGGGGCAGATGCTTTAAAAATATCGGAGTGGTTTATATTGATTTAAATGGCTTAAAGCAGATCAACGATGAGCAGGGACATGAAGCAGGTGATTCCTTTATCCGTCGGGCAGCCCAGCAGATTGTGGCAGTTTTCCCGGAGCGCACCTACCGGATCGGCGGGGATGAATTTGTGGTGATTTATCCAGACATTCTGCAGCAGCAGTTTGAATTCCTGATAAACCAGCTTTGCCTGAATGCCAGACAGCATCATGTCAGTATTTCCTGCGGTTCGGTCTGGAGAACAGAATGCATGGCTCTGGATGAGATGCTGAAGGAAGCCGACGAAAAAATGTATGAGGACAAAAAGAAATTTTATGAAAAAAGAGAACATGACCGGAGACGTGATATCCGAAGACGCGAGTATATGGAAAGAACCGGTTATCCGGACCACCGGACGCAATAACTGCGGCGGACGCTGTGTGATCTGCGTGCATATGAAGGACGGAAAAATCGATCATCTGAGCACGGAGCACCCCTGCGATGCACCTGAGGAAGAGATTCCGCTCACAGCCTGCGTGCGGGGCCTGAATTACCATAAGACCTTTCTTGGCGAAGACCGTCTGCGTTATCCCATGAAGCGGGTGGGAAAGCGCGGCGAAGGAAAGTTTACGCGCATCAGCTGGGAGGAGGCGGTGGATACCATCGCTTCCGAATGGATCCGCATCCGCGATACCTACGGTGTTGGGTCTCGTTATGTAAATTATGCAACAGGCATCAGTGCCTTAAACCGCGGAAACAACATGGCTAAGCGCCTGCTGAATTTAGATGGCGGATTTCTGGATTATTACAATTCCTACAGCACCGCCTGCATCCGTCAGGCAACGGACATTATGTATGGCACGAACCAGACCGGTCATGATCCGGAAGACTGGTTAAACAGCAATCTGATTATCCTCTGGGGGCACAACCCGGAAGAAACCAAGTTTGACAGTGTCACCATGAACGTGCTTTTGCGCGCAAAAAAGAAGGGCATTTCCATCATTGTCATCGATCCGAGAAGGAATGACACGGCAGTGCGTCTGGATGCGGAGTGGATTCCGGTCCGTCCTGCTACCGACAGTGCGCTCATGGACGCCATGGCGTGGGTCATTGTGGAGGAAGGGCTGCAGGATCAGGAATTTCTGGACCGCTGCTGTATCGGCTTTGACAAGGCGCATATGCCGGAGGGCGTGGATCCATCGGAATGCTATCTTTCCTATTTATATGGAGAGAAGGATGGCGTATCCAAAACACCGGAATGGGCAGAAGGCATCACCGGAGTACCGGCGGACACCATCCGCAGCCTGGCAAGGCGTTACGCCAAGGCAAAGCCCGCGGCACTTATTCAGGGCTATGGCCCCCAACGCAATGCCAACGGAGAACAGAGCACCCGGGGTGGCATTCTGCTTGCCTGCATGACGGGAAATGTTGGAATTTCCGGCGGCTGGGCCAGCGGAGTCGCAGACTGGAAAAACCACAAATTACCGTCCTGGCCGAAGCTGGTGAATCATTACAATCGCCAGATCCCGGTTTATCTGTGGACGGATGCTGTGCTGCATGGCCGCACCATGAACCAGTTAGACGGCGTGCAGTGGATTAACGGCTCGGAAGAACCGGTCACACTGGAAAGCGATATCAAGATGATCCTCAACCTGGCAGGCAACTGCCTCATCAACCAGCACGGAGACATCAACCGCACGGCAGAAATCCTGCGGGATGAGAGTAAATGCGAGTTTATTGTGGTCAGTGACCTGTTCATGACGGCCAGTGCGAAGTTCGCCGATATCCTGCTTCCGGGCATTTCCATGTTCGAGTGCGAGAATATCACCATGCCCTGGCTGTACACTGATTTTCTGGGCTTCAACAACAAGGTGATGGAGCCGCTTTACGAAGGGCGGTTTGAGTATGACTGGCTTTCCGAGGTGGCAGACCGCCTGGGATTAAAAGAGCAGTTTACCTGCGGGCGTACCGCATCAGAGTGGCTGGAATATTTATATGAAGAGTTAAGAAAAACGGAAACGGAACTGCCGGATTATGAGATTTTTAAGAAGCAGGCTCTGTTTCGCTATCAGAAGCAGCCAATTCGGCCTGCTTTCAAAGAAAAATGCAGCAATCCGGAAACGCATCCGTTTCCGACAAAGAGCGGAAAGATTGAGATTTTTTCTGAGAAGGTTTACCGGACCGAGTTTAAAGAATTCATGCCGGCCATCCCGCGGTATGTACCGCCGGTGGAGGGACCACAGGATCCTCTTGCAGAAAAGTATCCGCTGCAGCTGACCGGCTGGCATACCAAACGGCGCTGCCACAGCATCCACGACAACAACCAGGCTATGCATAAAATGGATCCCCAGACTCTGTGGATGAACCCGGCAGATGCCGCAGACCGGAACTTAAAAGACGGGGATCTGGCGGAGGTATTTAACGACCGCGGGCGGATCCGCATGCCGGTGCGCGTCACAGACCGGATCATGCCGGGCGTGACTGCCATCTCCCAGGGTGCCTGGTATCGGCCAGACAAAAACGGAACCGACACTGCCGGTTCCATTAACGTGTTGACATCCCTGCACCCGACCCCTTACGCGCGGGGCAACGGGCAGCATACCAATCTCGTGGAGGTGACCCGATATGGTCTATGAACTGACAGTTCAGTCCGTAAAACTGAAATCAACCCTGTTCACGCCGCCGTCCAGGCTGATCAATACCTGTGAAGCTACCTGTGCCATTGGCATGCTCTACAAAAAAGCAGGCCAGCCCATGCCACAGGTGAAAGCAGGAGACAACCTGGGAAAACTCATCGAGAGCATTCCACAGCAGGTCTACGACGCGGAAGGCGGCAACCTGTCCGAAATCGTCCGCAACTACACCTGGTTTGACACCGATGAAGTGACGGAAGACGCGGCTATTACGCTGCGGATGGGGTACGAAGCCATATAAAAATTTAATTTGTGTACAGAAAATGCCGGAAGGCGCCATTTGACGCCGCCCGGCATTTTCGTTGCTTTCCAATTTTGTTATTTACCGGAATTTCCGTCGTACTACCTCCGCAATCAGATCCGCGGTCCCTTCTACGCCAAGCAAAGATGAATCAATCATCAGGTGCTTGTGCATCGGGTCAGCCGGGAAGTATCCGGCATAGCGTTTGTGGTAGGCGCTTCGGGCCTTATCGACCTTCATGATGGTGCGCTTGGCATCTTCCTCAGACATTTCCAGCGTGTGCACGCAGTTTTCCAGGCGTGCCTTGTAAGGAGCGTAAATGAAGATGTTCAGCACATTCGGTTCATTCTGCAGCAGAAAATCGGAGCAGCGCCCTACAATGATGCAGCTGGATTTTCGTGTCAGATCCAGGATGATATCCTTCTGCACATCAAAAATCATATCCTGAATGTACTGTTTGTCTGTACCAAGCGGGAACATGTGGGCGAAGAAATGGTTGTGGGAGGTTTCCTCCGCGTCGCTGATCTGGGACACCGGCAGGTTTAACTGCTTCGCAACCTCATCCACGATATCCCGGTCATAATATTCAACCCCAAGCTTCTGGGAGAGGGCGTGGGCAATGGGGCGGCCCAGACTTCCGAACTCCCTGGTAATGGTGATGGTGTATTTATCCATGAATCTTCCCTCCTTAAGCGGTCACAATGGTTTTCTGGTATCCTCTGACGACGCAGCTGAGCGCAAAGCAGATTACAAAGTAACAGATGCCTTCGAAGGCCAGCAGCATAATCATGCCGCGGACATCATAGATGCTGCCCATGACAATGGCGCAGTTGCGCATGAACTCGGCTACATCCACCATCTTTAAGAAGGAAGTATCCTTGATGATGGTAATGACCTGGCTGAGCAGTGCCGGGATGACTTTCTTGTAGGTCTGCGGAAGGATGATATACCACAGTGTCTGCAGGAAGGAAAAGCCCTGGGACTGGGCTGCCTCAAACTGTCCCTTCGGGATGGAGTTTAAGCCGCCGCGGAAGATCTCGGCCATAACAGCGGAGGTAAACAGGGAGATAGCAAACACGGAAACCGCAATTTTATTTCCCTTGATGGTGAAATAGATCCAGAGGATCCACAGCAGATTCGGCGTGCAGCGGAAAAACTCCGTGTATACAGCAACCAGGGCGGAAGCCCACTGGAATGGTCCGTTCGCGTAGGTGCGGATCAGGGCCAGGATCGTGCCGAAGAACATGCTGATGATGGTGGCCAGCACTGCGATGGCTACGGACATGGCCAGGCCCTTTAGCATGAAGGTGACATTGGCAAAGGTAAAAATCTGATCAAACAATGCTAACATAAGCCTTCCTCCTCAATCACGATTTTTTTCGGTGCCGGAAGACGCATAGAGCGAATCTCCAGATAACGTCCAAGGCGGGCCAGCGGGAAGCAGATGATAAAATACAGCAGCGCGCTGGTGAAATAGGCCTGGGCAAAGTATCCGCGGTCAGCACCCCAGGAATCGGTGTAGTACATCAGGTCCATTCCGGCTACCATGGCCAGGATAGAAGTGTTCTTCACCAGATTCAGTGCCTGATTTGCCAGAGGCGGCATGATGATGCGGATCGTCTGGGGAAGAATGATATAGTACATGGTCTCCAGATACGAAAAACCCTGGGAAGCTGCGGCCTCGGACTGCCCTTTTGGTACAGCCTCGATACCGGTACGGATCACCTCTGCTATGTAAGCTCCGTGGTATACGCCGACTCCGATAACGCCAAGAACAAACTTGGGGATACGGAAGCCGGAATTGGAAAAGAGGAGTGGAAGCACCGAGTAGTAAAACAGGATCTGCAGTGCCAGTGGTGTGTTCTGCAAAAATTCCACGTAAATGCGGGCAAGAATTTTTGCGGGTTTGAATTTCATTGTAGAAAATGTACCGAACACAATTCCCAGGACCAAGGCGACCAGAAGGCCGACGATGGAAATCTTCAGAGTCATGATAAATCCCGGCACATAATATTCAGGGAGCGCCTTCAAAAGGGCGGCCCATCGTTTTCCTTCTAAAAGACCTTTGATCATAATACCCATCATCCTTTACTGTTTCATAGTTTGATAAAATCAGAGAACGCGCCAGTGACGCGTTCTCGATATCATTTTCCGGATTATTTTACTGTAAGTTCCACTGATCCTGCAGTGCTTTCATGGAACCGTCGGAAAGCATGGAAGTTACTTTCTTGTCTACCAGTTCAGCAAGACCGGTGTTCTCTTTTGCGGATGCAACACCGTATTCCTGCTCACTGAAGCGGTCATCCAGAATATGGTTGGAATCATTTACATAACCGGAAAGGATCGCGCGGTCTACAGAGAAGCAGTCAATCTGCTTGGTAGCCAGGGCCTGAGCCAGTGCCGGGTAACCGTCAAATTCCTGGAACTCCGGATTTACGTTGAGGGCTTTTTCCTCCACATAGGCTTTGAAGCCATCCTTGGTGGTGGAGGACTGGGCTACGCCGATGATCTTGCCGTCCAGATCTTCAATGGACTCGATGCCGGAATCGTTGTTTACCAGAAGGCCAACGGCGTCGGTGTAGTACGGAGTGGAGAAGTTGTAGGTTTCTTTTCTCTCATCGGTAATGGTAAAGGTTGCGATAACCAGGTCAATCTCGCCGTTCTCCAGAAGCGGTCCTCTGGTCTTGGCGGTAACGCCCTGGAACTCAACCAGTTTCTTGTCTTTGGCTTCCTCCGGAGTGCATCCGAAGATTTCACCGGCAATGTTGTACGCCAGATCATCTTCAAAGCCTTCGTATTCACCGGTTGCGGTGTTCTGCAGGGAGAAGTTCGGAACATCGGATTTGCATCCTACTTTTAAAACGCCGCGGTCAACAATTTTCTGTACGTCTGCGCTGACATCGCCAGAAGCAGCAGCCTCTGTGGAACCAGCTTCGGAAGCTGCGGCAGTGGTTTCCTCTGCTTTTGCGGTAGTGGCAGCAGCGGTGGTCTCAGAGGATGAGGAACCACATCCGCCTAACAGTGCGGCCATCATAGCGGCCATGGTCATGGCAGTTACTTTTTTCATGCTCTTTTTCATAATTGTTTCCTCCTCATAGAAAAATTAATGTAAAATCTTGCTTAAGAACGCTTTGGTGCGCTCATGCTCCGGGGCGGTGAAGAAATGCTCCGGTGTCCCTTCCTCAACAATATATCCACCGTCCATGAAGATCACCCGGTCAGCGACCTGTCTGGCAAATCCCATTTCATGAGTGACACAGATCATGGTGATATTTTCCTTGGCCAGCTCGACCATAACATTTAAAACCTCCTGGACCATTTCCGGATCCAGTGCTGAGGTAGGTTCATCAAAAAGAATCAACGGCTGATTCGTGCAGAGTGCTCTGGCAATGGCTACACGCTGCTGCTGCCCGCCGGAGAGCTGTACCGGATAATTGCCGGCCTTGGCCTTTAATCCAACCCGGTCCAGACATTTTAACGCAGTGGCTTTGGCTTCTTCCTTTGGAACGTGCTGCAGCTTGATGGGAGCGAGTGTCAGGTTTTCCAGTACCGTCAGGTGCGGATAAAGGTTAAACTGCTGGAAGACCATGGAAGAATATTTCTTGGCCATGTCCAGGTAGTTCTTTTTGGTAACAGGGGTTCCGGCGATGGAGATGGTACCCGAGGTCGGATCCTCCAGATGGTTGATGCACCGGATAAAGGTGGATTTACCGGAACCGGACGGGCCGATGATGACCAGCTTTTCGCCTTCCTTTACCGTCAGATTGATATCTTTCAGGACCTCAAGGTCCCCGAAATTTTTTTTCAGATGTTCGACTTTTACCATGTCAGCCATGTCATTCACCTTCCAGAACTGCTGGAACAACCGGCACTCCTGGCCTTTCTGAATAAGATGCGAAAAGGCGCTCAGAGAATCAGATCTCCAAGCGCCTTTGCCTGTTTTATTGATCCGGAATGCGCGGCGGCACATTCGCTGTGATCGGTTTGGGTCTTAAGTTTATGGTTTGCATTATAGGCAGACAAAAATAAAATGTCAAGTTAAAAAATGAATGAAATTTTGACAGAAATTTTCTGTTTTCCACAAAAATAAGCAGATAAATTATTTGAATAATAATAAAAGGAGAGGACAGTGCGCCTTCCCTTGACAAAGCGGGCAAAATGGCTTAAAATCAAGCATTAGAAAACGACAGTGAAGAGGATTAGTAAGCGGACATTACATTACAGAGAGAGGGCCATCAGGTGCAAGGCCTTTATGTCACTGGAAGCTGAACCGGCCTTGGAGTCCTGCAGCGAACTGCAGCGTAGTTTCCGGCGTTAACGGAGCATAGAGTGAGTGATTCTGCACGTATTGCAGCGCTAATCAGGGTGGTACCGCCGAATTTATCTGGTCATTCGGTCCCTTGTCAGAGATGGCAGAGGACCGGGTGACTTTTTTTATAAATAAAGGAGATTAAACATGGCAAAGGATAAGAAAATGGTAGAAGCCATCACATCCATGGACGAGGATTTCGCCCAGTGGTATACGGATGTGGTAAAAAAAGCAGAGCTGTGTGACTACGCGAGCGTAAAGGGCTGCATGGTCATCAAACCGGCTGGTTACGCAATCTGGGAGAACATTCAGCATGAACTGGACCGCCGCTTCAAAGAGACCGGCGTACAGAATGTATACATGCCGATCTTCATTCCGGAGAGTCTGCTGGAGAAAGAGAAAGATCACGTAGAAGGTTTTGCGCCGGAGGTTGCATGGGTAACCCACGGTGGTCTGGAGCCGCTGCAGGAGCGCCTGTGCGTACGTCCGACTTCTGAGACTTTGTTCTGTGACTTCTATGCAAAGGATATTCACTCTTACCGTGATCTGCCGAAGGTATATAACCAGTGGTGTTCCGTAGTAAGATGGGAGAAGACCACCCGTCCGTTCCTGCGTTCCAGAGAGTTCTTATGGCAGGAGGGACACACCGCTCACGCAACCGCAGAGGAGGCTGAGGCAAGAACCATCCAGATGCTGAATCTGTACGCAGATTTCTGTGAGCAGGTTCTGGCTATTCCGGTGATCCGCGGCCAGAAGACCGATAAAGAGAAATTTGCAGGTGCAGAGGCTACCTACACCATTGAGTCCCTGATGCACGACGGAAAAGCCCTACAGTCCGGTACCAGCCATAACTTCGGTGACGGATTCGCAAAGGCATTCGGCATTCAGTACGCAGCAAAAGACAACACCCTGCAGTATGTGCACCAGACTTCCTGGGGCATGACAACCCGTATGATCGGCGCTATCATCATGGTACACGGTGACAACAACGGCCTGGTACTGCCGCCGAGAATTGCTCCGACTCAGGTTGTGATCGTTCCGATCCAGCAGCAGAAGGAGGGCGTTCTGGACAAAGCATTTGAATTAAGAGATGTTCTTTCCAACTTCAGGGTAAAGGTAGACGATTCCGACAAGAGCCCGGGCTGGAAGTTCAGTGAGTCTGAGATGCGTGGAATTCCGGTACGTGTGGAGATCGGACCGAGAGATATCGAAAACAACGAGGCTGTTCTGGTTCGCCGTGATACCCACGAGAAGATCACGGTTTCCTTAGACGAGATTGAGGCAAAGGCAGGCGAGCTCTTAGACACCATCCAGAATGATATGCTGGAGCGCGCAAGAGCACACCGCGATTCCCACACCTACGTTGCAACCACTTACGATGAGTTTGTAAAGACCATCAATGAGAAACCTGGTTTTGTAAAAGCTATGTGGTGCGGCGATCAGGCCTGCGAGGACAAGATCAAAGAAGACACCGCTGCAACCTCCCGCTGCATGCCGTTCGCACAGGAGCACCTGTCCGACAAGTGCGTATGCTGTGGAAAACCGGCTAAGAAGATGGTTTACTGGGGCAGAGCATACTAAAAATTTGATATTGCAATAGAAAAATGGTTCTGGAAGACGCCGGATGTGGTGGTTTTCCAGAACCATTTTTGTTGAAATATTTTATTATGTCCAGAATTCACGGACCAGTTCGATGAAGTATTTTGCTGCTTCACTTAAGTATCCGTTCTTGCGGTAGTTGGCCACAATATCCCAGGACGGATGGGAAGCAAACGCGAAACAGCTGATCCCTTCTGGCAGTCTGCGCACATAGTATTCTGGAACCACGCCGCAGCAGAGGTTTGCCTCAATCATGGATAATACCGTGTTGTTGCTGGCAGTTTCAAACAGCACGTTTGGGGTGAAGCCGGACTTGCGGAAAATCTCATCGGTGATGGCCCGGATCGTGGATTCCTTGTACATCAGGACAAACGGCTCGTACTGAAACAGGGCCAGGTTGGCAATGGGATATGGCACGGCTGACTGCTGATTGGTGGCGTGATGTGGACCTGGTGCAACTGTTTGTGCGGCCGTCAGCTGTTCCACAGCCGGATGAATGCTGGGCACCAGGAGAAAAATCTCCTCCTCACCAAGCTTTATGTACTCACTGTCGGTTCTCTGGCGTTCGGAAAGTGTCTGAAAACCAATATCCAGATTACCCTGGGATATCATCTGCTGCTGGCGGTGTACGCTCAGTTCATGGGGTTCCACGACAACATTCGGGTAGGACTGGTGAAAGGCCGGGTAGACATGGGTAAACATTTCACTGCCGCGCCCAGGCGTAAAGCCGATGGAGAGGCGGCCTTTTTTTGCATCGGTCATGTCGTTGATCAGATTGTAGGTACGCTGCTTGATCCGCAGGATCTCCCTTGCGTTGTCTAAATAGACCTGACCAATTTCGGTGGGGCGCATATCTACCTTGCTGCGGTGGAAGAGTGGCGCACCCAGCTCCTTTTCCAGCCGCAAAAGCTGCTGGTTTAAGGCAGACTGGGTCACGAACAGCTTCTCCGCCGCGCGGGTAATGCTGTGCTCATCATCAATTTTTACGATGTATTCAATTTGTTTTAAATCCATAAAAATGCCTCCGATATGACATGCAGGCCGGGCAGCCGGTACCTTGTCCTGTTACGCATGCTTCTGTTTCTCCCATTCATTGTAAAGCTCTTTCCAGGCATCGGCAAAGCGTCTGGACACTGCGGTTGGGTTGCGGCGCAGGATGGATGGGCGAATCGCGGTTTTTTTGCTGTTTAAGAGACGGGTGGTTTCGTTCATCTTTGCGTTCAGTGTGCTGATGCGTGCAGCCAGGGCAGCTTTGTGTGCAGCGGCAGTTTCGGCCAGTTCCTCCCTGCGGGCAGCCACAGTTTCTCTGTGGGCTTCCACAGCCTCGACCAGTTCCTCCTTCCGTGCCTCAATTGCTTCTTTGTGAATCTCAGCCGCAGTAGCCAGCATTTCCCTGTGAGCCGCAGCGGTTTCCGCGAGACGATCCTTTTGAATCGCAGCCGTCTCGGCCAGTTTTTCTTTTCCGGCGGCAACGGCATCTTCCAGTGCTTCTTTGCGGGCAGCCACCATTTCTTTGTGTGCTTCGACACTCTCAGCCACGGTTTCACGCAGCTCTGCCTTAGCGGTTTCAATATTCTGCGCGGTCTCAGCTTTTAAGAGTGCAAGCTGCACCTGCATATCTTCCAGCTCGGCCCGCAGCTTTGCAACATTCTCCAGGGCCTTGGCCAGGTTGAGCGCTTCCTTCGTGGACTGGATGGTATCCATGACAAAGCATCCGCTGATTACGCCCAGCAGGCACCATTCCAGTGCCGGCGGCAGGTTCAGCACAAAACGTTCGATGGGTTTGTGGATGACTTCCGTCATAAAGATGGTTAAAAATCCCCAGGCAATGGAGGAGGTCAGGCAGATGTAACCGTGGAGGTTAAACCTCTGATTGCTGTAATCCCAGTAGCGGACCTTGAACAGCCGTTCCATCACGTAGCCGGTCACATATTCCAGCAGGGTGGCAGCCACCACGCCGGAGCAGTAAACGAGAAACAGATTGTCTTTGACTGGCAGGGATACCCACAGCATCATGACTGCGCCGGTGCCATAAAGGGGCAGCATGGGGAGCCGCAGAAAACCACGATTGACAAAATGGTGCTGTTTTAAGGAAACATAGGTGGATTCAAAGATCCAGCCGCAGAAACAGTAAATATAGAAGAAAGTAAGCCAGTGATACCAGGCGTAAGTGTACATAATCAAAGTCCTCTTGCTGTATTCAATAATTTCCCGTAACTGTGAAGGTACTGAACAGTTACAATTTTCCTCAGTTTAGCATATCCGAAAAAAACCTTCAATACACATTGAATGCCTTTTGTTCACAAAGAAAGCATGGACAAATGATATTTGCCTGTGCTACAATCAACAAAAATGTAGTTACACAAAATTGTAGCTGTATAAAACGTATTCACTGAAAAGGGAGAAAGGAAAGAGAGCTATGAACTTAACATATCAGAGCACAAGAGGCGGCGAGAGCGGACTGACTGCATCTCAGGCTATTTTAAAAGGACTGGCTGACGACGGCGGCCTGTTCATGCCGACTTCAATCCCGAAGCTGGATGTAACGATGGAAGAGCTGGCAGGCATGACCTACCAGGAAACGGCTTACCGCGTTATGAAGCAGTTCTTAACAGACTTCACCGAGGAGGAGCTGCGCTACTGCATCGACCACGCTTACGACAGCAAGTTTGACACCGAGGAGATTGCTCCGCTTGTCAAGGCAGACGGCGCTTATTATCTGGAGCTGTTCCACGGAAGCACCATTGCCTTCAAAGACATGGCGCTGTCCATTCTTCCGTACCTGATGACCACATCCGCAAAGAAGAATCATGTGGAGAATGAAATCGTCATCCTGACTGCAACCTCCGGAGATACCGGAAAGGCCGCTATGGCTGGTTTTGCGGATGTACCGGGAACCCGTATCATCGTGTTCTATCCGAAGGGCGGCGTCAGCAAGGTTCAGGAGCTGCAGATGGTAACCCAGAAGGGCGCAAACACTGCGGTTGTTTCCATTCACGGCAACTTTGACGATGCCCAGACCGGCGTAAAGAAAATCTTCGGTGACAAAGAGTTTGCTGCAAAACTGGCTGCAAAGGGCTTCCAGCTCTCTTCCGCAAACTCCATCAACATCGGCCGTCTGGTTCCGCAGGTGGTTTACTATGTTTACGCTTACGCAAAGCTGGTTCAGAATGGCGAGGTCCGGAACGGCGATCTCATCAACGTGACGGTTCCGACCGGAAACTTCGGAAACATTCTGGCTGCCTACCTGGCAAAACAGATGGGCGTGCCGATCAAGACCCTCATCTGCGCATCCAACGACAATAAGGTCCTGTATGACTTTTTCAAGACCGGCACCTACGACCGCAAGAGAGAGTTTATCCTGACCAATTCTCCGTCCATGGATATCCTTATCTCCAGCAACTTAGAGCGCCTGATTTATTTAAGCACCGGATGTGACGCGGCAGCAAATAAAAAGCTCATGGAAGATTTAAGCACCAAGGGCGCATACACCGTTACCGACTCCATGAAAGCCTTCATGAAGGATTTTGTGGGCGGTTACGCAACCGAGGCTGAGAATGCTGCCGGCATGAAACATCTGGCAGATGAGACTGGATACATCATTGATACGCATACTGGCGTAGCTTCCTGCGTATATAAAAAGTATGTGGCAGAGACCGGAGACAAGACACCGACCGTCATTGCGTCCACCGCAAGCCCGTACAAGTTCTCCCACAGCGTTATGGCAGCTGTAACCGGCAAAGAGGCAGAGACCGATGAATTCGCTTCCATCGACGCCCTGTGCAAGGCATCCGGCGTAGCCATCCCGCGCGCAGTCGAGGAGATCCGCAATGCTGAGATCCGTCACACCAGAGAGTGCGACGCAGCCGACATGGAGAAGAACGTGGCAGAAATCCTGGGCCTGTAAGGATTGTCAGAATTGTAGAAACAACTGACGCCGGAATTTTGTTATCCGCTTCACAAAAAACTGTTTTTGTAATATAATAAAGACAGTTGTAACCCCGCAGCCTGTATTTGGGACAGGCCGTAGGGCAAACTATAGAAAAACGGAGGTTTTGAACATGTTAGTATCTGCAACAGAAATGCTGAAAAAGGCAGTAGAAGGACACTATGCAGTAGGTCAGTTCAACATCAACAACCTGGAGTGGACCAAGGCCATCCTGGCAACCGCACAGGAGTTAAATTCCCCGGTTATCCTGGGCGTATCTGAGGGCGCAGGCAAGTATATGACCGGATTTAAGACCGTTTCCGCTATGGTAAAAGCCATGATCGAGGAAATGAACATTACCGTTCCGGTAGCACTGCACTTAGACCACGGCACCTATGACGGCTGCTATAAGTGCATTAAGGCAGGTTTCTCATCCATCATGTTCGATGGTTCTCACTATGCCATCGAGGAGAACATAGAGAAAACCAAAGAGTTAGTAAAGGTTGCTCACGCTATGGGCCTTTCCATCGAGGCTGAGGTTGGTTCCATCGGCGGTGAGGAAGATGGTGTCATCGGTATGGGCGAGTGCGCAGATCCGAACGAGTGCAAGATGATCGCAGACCTGGGTGTAGATTTCCTGGCAGCAGGCATCGGCAATATCCACGGCAAATATCCGGCAAACTGGAAGGGCTTAAGCTTCGAGACTCTGGCAGCAGTCAAAGAAAAAGTAGGCGATCTGCCGTTAGTTCTTCACGGCGGTACCGGTATCCCGGCTGACATGATCAAGAAAGCCATTGACCTTGGCGTAGCAAAGATCAACGTTAACACCGAGTGCCAGTTATCCTTCGCAGATGCTACCCGTAAGTACGTTGAGGCAGGCAAGGATTTAGAGGGCAAGGGCTTCGATCCGCGTAAGCTGCTTGCACCGGGCGCAGAAGCAATCAAGGCTACCGTAAAAGAGAAAATGGAACTGTTTGGTTCCGTTGGAAAAGCCTGAAAATCAGTGCTTTGAAAAAAATACGGAAAAATGCAAAAAAACACTTGCTTTTTCCAACCTGATGGTTTATTTTAATTAGGGAACGATGGTGTTCTTCCACAAAGGAAGAGCACCATTTTTTTTAACCAGATACCCAGCTTAAGAAAATTAAGTATAAATAAAAATAATTTAGGGCAGGGTGAGGAGACCGGGAACGGCAATTCTAAGTGAGAGGAAGGAAAAGTCTATGAGCGAAGTTATGAATGTAGCTGAGATTTTTGGCAAGAACGTCTTCAACGAAACCGTTATGAGAGAACGCTTACCAAAGAGTGTTTTCAAGAAAATGAAAAAGACCATCGAAGATGGCGCTGAGCTGGATCCGTCCATTGCAGATGTGGTTGCACACGCAATGAAGGACTGGGCGATCGAGAGAGGGGCAACCCATTATACCCACTGGTTCCAGCCGCTGACCGGCGTAACCGCAGAGAAGCATGATTCCTTCATTTCTGCGCCGGATGCAGAAGGCAAGGTCATCATGGAGTTCTCCGGCAAAGAGCTCATAAAAGGCGAGCCGGATGCATCTTCCTTCCCGTCAGGCGGCCTGCGTGCTACTTTCGAGGCAAGAGGCTATACCGCATGGGACTGCACCTCTCCGGCATTCTTAAGAGAAGATGCCTGCGGCGTAACCCTTTGCATTCCGACCGCGTTCTGTTCCTACACTGGCGAGGCACTGGATCAGAAGACTCCGCTTCTTCGTTCCATGCAGGCCATTGATGAGCAGTCCTTAAGAATCTTAAGACTCTTCGGCAACACCACCGCAAAGCGTGTATGCCCGTCCGTTGGACCGGAGCAGGAGTACTTCATCGTAGATCGTCAGAAGTACTTACAGAGAAAAGACTTAATCTACACCGGCCGCACCCTGTTCGGTGCTATGCCTCCGAAGGGGCAGGAGCTGGATGACCACTACTTCGGTGCCATCCGTGAGCGCATCGGTGCTTATATGAAGGCAGTCAACGAGGAACTCTGGAAACTGGGCGTTACCGCCAAGACCCAGCACAACGAGGTTGCTCCGGCACAGCACGAGCTGGCTCCGATCTACGATCAGGCAAACCTGGCAGTAGACCACAACCAGATGGTTATGGAAACCTTAAAGAAGGTTGCAGGACGTCAGGGCCTTACCTGCCTGCTTCATGAGAAGCCGTTTGCAGGCGTGAACGGTTCCGGTAAGCACAACAACTGGTCCCTCACCTCCGATGATGGTGTAAACCTGTTAAACCCGGGCGACACCCCGCACGAGAACATCCAGTTCCTTCTGGTTCTGGCCTGCATCTTAAAGGCAGTGGATACTCACGCAGACCTGCTTCGCGAATCCGCAGCCGACATCGGTAACGATCACCGTCTGGGCGCAAACGAGGCACCGCCAGCCATCATTTCCGTATTCCTGGGCGAGCAGCTGGAGGATGTCATCGATCAGCTGTGCAGCACCGGTGAGGCAACCCACTCCAAGAGCGGCGGCACCTTAAAGACCGGCGTTGCAACCCTTCCGGATCTGGACAAAGACGCAACCGACCGTAACCGTACTTCACCGTTTGCTTTCACCGGCAACAAGTTCGAGTTCCGTATGGTAGGTTCTTCCGATTCCATCGCTCCGGCAAACGTAGTCCTGAATACCATCGTGGCAGAGGCCTTCAAAGAGGCAGCAGATGAGCTGGAGAAGGCAGATGACTTTGATACCGCAGTTCATGACATGATCAAGAAACTGTTCCGCGACCACAAGCGCATCATCTTCAACGGCAACGGTTACTCCGATGCGTGGGTAGAAGAGGCTGGCAGACGCGGTCTTCCGAACATCCGCTCCATGGTAGAGGCAATTCCGGCTCTCACTACCGACAAGGCAGTAAAACTTTACGAGTCCTTTGGCGTATTCACCAAGGCAGAGCTGGAGTCCCGTGCTGAGGTTGAGTACGAGGCATATGGCAAGATGATCAACATCGAAGCAAGAACCATGATCGATATGGCAGGCAAGCAGATCATCCCGGCAGTCATCAAGTACACCACCCAGTTAGCCGGTTCTCTTGGCGCAGTCAAGGCTGCATGCCCGGAGGCAGACACCAGTGTACAGGCTGAACTGCTCACCGAGACCTCCGCACTGCTTTCCGATATGAAGGTAGCTTTGGCTGCCCTGATCGATATCACCGAGGAAGCAGCAGGCGTGGAAGGCGCAGAAACTCAGGCGCATGTTTACCACGAGAAAGTGGTTCCGGCTATGGCAGCACTCCGCGCACCGGCTGATAAGCTGGAGATGATCGTGGACAAAGATCTGTGGCCATTCCCGAGCTACGGCGATCTGATGTTTGAGGTATAAACATTATTACATAACAGAAAATTCAGACAGGCTTCCGCATTTTCGCGGGGGCCTGTTTCTTTATTTAATCGTAAGAATCAATTTTCGAGAATTGGTTGAATAATCTGCCTGTTATTGCTAAAATGAAAAACATAAGAGACCGCCTTGGGAAAGAACGCGTTCACAGACTGACTGAACGAAAGAAACAAGCAGCGGCGCAACGATACGAAGGAGCTTTTATATATGAAGAAAACGGGGTTGGCAGTATTTGTCCTGGCGGCAGTCATGAGCCTGGGCGCGGTGGGTGTCACCGCTTTCGCGGCAACAGGCTGGGCACAGGAGGGCAATAACTGGGTATACTACAATAACAATGGAAGCAAGGTAACCAACGCATGGCGTCAGGCGCAGGACGGAACCTGGCGTTATCTGGAAAGCAGCGGCGCCATGGCAGCTGACAAATGGGTCGATAACGACGACTATTATGTAGATTCCAGCGGTATCATGATCACCAACAAGTGGCTGCAGGTGGCAAACAGCCGCAAAGCATCCGGGTATGACTGGTATTATTTTGGAACCAACGGCAAGTGCCTCAAAGAAAAATGGGCGCAGATTGATGGCCAGTACCGTTATTTCGGTGATACCGGAGCCATGGAGACTGGTTGGATCCTCGATAACATGTACTACTGCGACGATTCCGGTGTCATGGTAACCGGTTGGAAGAAGCTGACTCCGCCGGAGGAATATCAGGATGAAGATACGCACACCGGTCCGTTTGAGACTGCCAGTGACGGTCAGTACTGGTATTATTTTGGCACAAATGGAAAAAAGGTAGTTCCGAATGAGAACGGAACCAATGTAAAACAGAAAAAGATTAACGGAACCTACTACTGTCTGCGGGAAGACGGAGCGGTTCAGACTGGCTGGGTCTGTGTTACCGGCGACGAATCGGACAGCATTGAAGATTACCGCTTGGTGGATACGGACGGCAAGGTCCGCACCGGCTGGTACTCTGCAGAGCCGCCGGAATATCTGGCGAGCCATTATGACCACGATGTGGAATGGTTCTATTTCAATTCCAAGGGCGTTCCGGAAGTGGGCCCGGCAAAGGGCAGTGCCAAAACCAGTGATTTAAAGCGCATCAACGGATACACACATCTGTTTAACGAGTACGGAACTCCGGTATACGGAATTCAGAAGGTCTATACCAGCAGCAATGGAAACGAATACACGGCATATTATTTCGGAAATTATCCGCAGAGCAGTATGCTTACCGGCAAGTACAACATTACCGAGGGCGGCGTTTCCTGGCCGTATTATTTCAATTCTACCGGAAAGGGTTATACCGGTGTGTACGACAATTGCCTGTATTACATGGGCAAGCTGCAGAAAGCGGATTCCGGAAGCAAGTATGAGGTATTCACCATTCCAACCGGAAACAGCTACAAGAACTATGTGGTGAACACGTCCGGCAAGATTGCCAAGAACACTACGGTAAAGGACAGCAATGGCGTAAAATACAAGACCAACAGCAGCGGCATCCTGGTAAAAGAGGATGACGAGAGCGTAGCTGGAGGAGATTACCGCAGCCCGGAGGAGCCGGAGTGGGATAACGATTAAAATAAAAAATGAAAGAGAGCTGATACAGTAAATTGCTGTGCAGCTCTCTTTTTCATTTTCTTATTTATTCCAATAGCTGAAAAGCGTAATGACAGTTTGAAATGGAATTAGATTGTATACAAATAAAAACATAAAAATAATGGCTAAAATGCTTGCTTTTATGGAAAGACTATGGTAATATACAAAGGCTGTGACATGATAGCGATGAAACGTGAGGTTGCTGCCCACATGGCAGGTTTTCCGTGGAGCGAATGTCAAGTTAGGAAACTGACGACAAGTCACTGTACCAATTTAACAGCTGTAGTAAAAGAGTAATTGCAGTAACGCAGTGTGTAGTCCGCGCGACACACACGGAGATGTGTACAGTCACCGCTTGTCGTACTTCAAACAAAAGTGCGAAAAGGAGGCGACTTTTTTTATGGCAAGTCAAGTAATGAGAATCACATTAAAAGCTTATGATCATCAGTTAGTTGATCAGTCTGCTGGAAAAATCATCGAGACCGTAAAGAAGACAGGGGCTCAGGTGAGCGGACCGGTACCGTTACCGACCAAGAAAGAGGTAGTAACTATTCTGAGAGCGGTACACAAGTACAAAGATTCCAGAGAGCAGTTCGAGCAGAGAACTCACAAAAGACTTATCGATATCACCACTCCGAGCCAGAAGACAGTTGATGCATTAAGCAAACTGGAAATGCCGGCTGGTGTTTATATCGACATCAAAATGAAACAGAAATAAGCTTTAGTATGATTGCCGTAAAAGGTAATCCGCTGTAAGGAGGAAATTGAAATGAAGAAAGCTATCTTAGCTACCAAAGTCGGAATGACTCAGATCTTCAACGAAGATGGCGTGTTAGTTCCGGTAACCGTTCTTCAGGCTGGCCCGTGCGTAGTAACCCAGGTTAAGACCGTTGAGAACGATGGCTACAAAGCAGTTCAGGTTGGTTTTGTAGACAAGAGAGACAAACTGGTTAGCAAACCGGTTAAGGGACACTTCGACAAGGCAGGTGTTTCCTACAAGAGATTCGTCCGCGAGTTCCGTTTCGAGAACGCAGAAGAGTATTCTGTAAAGGACGAGATCAAAGCTGACATCTTCGCTAACGGCGATAAGGTGGATGCAACCGCTGTTTCCAAAGGTAAAGGTTTCCAGGGCGCGATCAAGAGACACGGCCAGCACAGAGGACCTATGGCTCATGGTTCTAAATTCCATCGTCATCAGGGTTCCAACGGTGCTTGTTCTGATCCGAGCAAGGTATTCAAGGGTAAAGGCATGCCGGGACATATGGGTTCCAAGCAGGTTACCATTCAGAACCTTGAGATTGTCCGCGTAGACATTGAGAACAATCTGCTTCTGGTTAAGGGCGCTGTTCCAGGACCGAAGAAATCTTTAGTAACGATCAAAGAAACAGTGAAAGCTTCCAAGTAAGCTTTGACGAGAAAGGAGGAACACACAGATGGCAAACGTATCTGTTTACAATATGGAAGGTAATGAAGTAGGCAAGATGGATTTAAACGATGCTGTATTCGGTGTTGAGGTTAACGAGCACTTAGTACACATGGCAGTCGTTGCACAGCTTGCTAACAATCGTCAGGGTACTCAGAAAGCAAAAACCCGTTCTGAGGTATCTGGTGGCGGTAGAAAACCGTGGAGACAGAAAGGAACCGGACATGCACGTCAGGGTTCAACCAGAGCTCCGCAGTGGACCGGCGGCGGTATCGTATTCGCTCCGACTCCGAGAGATTACACAATCAGACTCAACAAGAAAGAGAAGAGAGCAGCTCTGAAGTCTGCACTGACCAGCAGAGTGCTTGAGAACAAGTTCATCGTTGTTGACGAGCTGAAGCTTGATGAGATCAAGACCAAGAAATTCCAGAACGTTCTGAATAACTTAAAGGTTAACAAGGCTCTGGTAGTAGTTGACGAGAACAGCGACAACGTTGTTAAGTCCGCTAAGAACATCCAGTCTGTAAAGACCGCTTATGTCAATACCATCAACGTATATGACATTCTGAAATACAACACCGTAGTAGCTACCAAGGCTGCTGTTGCAAATATCGAGGAGGTGTACGCATAATGGCTAACGTTCAGTACTATGACGTCATTCTGAAACCGGTTGTAACCGAGAAGAGCATGAACGCAATGAGCGAGAAGAAATACACTTTCCTGGTTCACACCGATGCGAACAAGTCCATGATCAAAGAAGCTGTTGAGAAGATGTTCCCGGGAACCAAAGTTAAGAGTGTAAACACCATGAACAGCGAAGGCAAGAACAAGAGACGTGGTATGACCTTCGGCAAGACCGCTGCAACCAAGAAAGCTATCGTTCAGTTAACTGAGGACAGCAAAGAGATCGAGGTATTTGCAGGTCTGTAAGATTTAGAGAAACTATACGGCTGCCAGTGAAAAGAATATACTGCGCCGTGATAAAGAGATACACGCGAGTGCGTTGATAACGCACGACCGTGTACGGAATTGAAAGGAGTTCAAGTCATGGGAATTAAAACATACAACCCATATACACCTTCCAGAAGACATATGACCGGATCTGACTTCAGTGAGATCACCAAGTCCACTCCGGAGAAGTCTCTGGTTACTTCTTTAAAGAAGAATGCTGGCCGTAACAACCAGGGTAAGATCACTGTTAGACATCGTGGTGGCGGTTCCAGAAGAAAATACAGAATCATCGATTTCAAGAGAAACAGCAAGGATGGTATCCCGGCAACCGTTATCGGTATCGAGTACGATCCGAACAGAACTGCAAACATCGCACTGATCTGCTACGCAGACGGCGAGAAAGCTTATATCCTGGCTCCGGCTGGTTTAACCGACGGCATGAAGGTTATGAGTGGCGAGACTGCAGAGGCTAAAGTTGGTAACTGCTTACCGCTGGCAAACATTCCGGTTGGTGCGCAGATTCATAATATTGAGCTGTATCCGGGCAAGGGTGGTCAGCTGGTTCGTTCCGCTGGTAACGCTGCTCAGCTTATGGCAAAAGAAGGCAAATATGCAACCTTAAGACTTCCTTCCGGCGAGATGAGAATGGTTCCGATCGTATGCCGCGCAACCATCGGTGTTGTAGGTAACGGCGAGCACAACCTGATCAACCTCGGTAAGGCTGGTAGAAAACGTCATATGGGTATCCGTCCTACAGTTCGCGGTTCCGTTATGAACCCGAATGACCATCCGCACGGTGGTGGTGAAGGTAAGACTGGTATCGGTCGTCCGGGTCCTTCTACTCCGTGGGGCAAGCCTGCTCTGGGTCTGAAGACCAGAAAGAAAAACAAGCAGTCTAACAAGCTGATTGTAAGAAGACGCGACGGCAAGACCATTAAATAATTCAAGGAGGATACAAAACCTATGGCACGTTCATTAAAAAAAGGACCATTTGCAGATGCACACTTACTGAAAAAAGTTGATGCAATGAACGCAGCAGGACAGCATCAGGTAATCAAAACCTGGTCCCGCCGTTCTACAATCTTCCCGCAGATGGTTGGACATACAATCGCAGTACACGATGGCAGAAAGCATGTTCCGGTATATGTTACCGAGGATATGGTTGGCCACAAACTGGGTGAGTTCGTAGCTACCAGAACTTACAGAGGACATGGAAAAGACGAGAAGAAATCCAAACGATAATCGTCAGGATTGAAAGGAGGTTAATTAGCAATGGCTAAAGGACATAGAAGTCAGATTAAGAGAGAGAGAAATGCCCAGAAGGACACCAGACCGAGCGCAAAGTTATCTTACGCACGTGTTTCTGTTCAGAAGGCTTGCTTCGTATTAGATGCCATCAGAGGCAAAGATGTACAGACCGCACTTGGTATTGTAACTTACAACCCAAGATATGCTTCTTCTTTAATTAAAAAATTACTGGAATCTGCAATTGCTAATGCAGAGAACAACAACAACATGGATCCGGCAAAACTTTACGTGGAGGAGTGCTTCGCTAACAAGGGACCGACCATGAAGAGAGTAAAACCGAGAGCACAGGGCAGAGCTTACAGAATCGAGAAGAGAATGAGCCACATCACTGTTGTGCTGAATGAGAGATAAGAGGAGGCAATTATGGGACAGAAAGTTAATCCGCACGGCTTAAGAGTCGGTGTTATTAAAGACTGGGATTCCAAGTGGTATGCAGAAGGCAACTTCGCTGATTGCCTGGTAGAGGATTACAACATCCGTAAATTCCTCAAGAAAAAACTGTATAGCGCTGGCGTTTCCAAAATCGAGATCGAGAGAGCATCTGCTGCTGACAGAGTGAAAATCATCATCTTCACCGCTAAACCGGGCGTTGTTATCGGTAAGGGCGGCGCAGAGATTGAGAAGCTCAGAGGCGAAGTTCAGAAGCTGACCGACAAAAAAGTATTTATCGACATCAAAGAGATCAAGAGACCGGACCGCGATGCTCAGTTAGTAGCTGAGAACATTGCACAGCAGCTGGAGAACCGTGTTTCCTTCCGTCGTGCTATGAAGTCTACCATGGGTCGTTCCATGAAGGCTGGCGTTAAGGGAATCAAGACCGCTGTTGGCGGACGTCTTGGCGGTGCTGATATCGCTCGTACCGAGTTCTACAGCGAGGGCACCATTCCGTTACAGACATTAAGAGCAGATATTGACTATGGTTTCGCTGAGGCAGATACCACCTACGGCAAGCTTGGCGTTAAGGTTTGGATCTACAAAGGCGAGGTACTTCCTACTAGAGGAAACAAGGAAGGGAGCGATAAATAATGTTAATGCCTAAGAGAGTAAAGCGCCGCAAACAGTTCCGTGGAACTATGACCGGTAAGGCTTTAAGAGGAAATAAAATTAACTACGGTGAGTTCGGTCTGGTGGCTACTGAGCCGTGCTGGATCAAGTCCAATCAGATTGAGGCAGCCCGTGTTGCTATGACCCGTTACATCAAACGTGGTGGTAAAGTCTGGATCAAGATTTTCCCGGACAAACCGGTTACTGCAAAGCCGGCTGAGACCCGAATGGGTTCCGGTAAGGGCGCTCTGGAGTACTGGGTAGCAGTTGTTAAACCGGGCAGAGTAATGTTCGAGATCGCTGGTGTTCCGGAGGAGACCGCGCGTGAGGCATTACGTCTTGCTATGCACAAGTTACCATGCAAATGTAAGATTGCTGCTAAAGCAGATTTAGAAGGCGGTGATAACAGTGAAAACTAATAAATTCGTAGAAGGCTTAAAGGCAAAATCAGCGGCTGAGTTACAGGAAGAATTAGTAGCTGCAAAGAAAGAACTTTTCAACTTAAGATTCCAGAATGCAACCAACCAGTTAGATAATACCAGCAGAATCAAAGAGGTTCGCAAGAATATCGCTAGAATTCAGACTGTTATTACAGAGAAATCTAAACTGGCTTAAGGTTTGAAAGGAGAACATGACCGTGGAAAGAAATTTAAGAAAAACCCGCGTAGGTAAAGTCGTAAGCGACAAGATGGACAAGACCATCGTTGTAGCAATCGAGGACCACATCAAACATCCTTTATACGGCAAGATCGTAAAAAAGACCGTTAAGTTAAAAGCTCATGACGAGAACAACGAGTGCGGCAAGGGTGATACCGTTAAAGTTATGGAAACCAGACCGCTGTCCAAGGACAAGAGATGGAGACTGGTTGAGATTATCGAGAAGGCTAAATAAGTTATCCAGGAAGGAGTATCAGGCATGATTCAGCAGGAAACCAGACTGAAGGTTGCTGATAACACCGGAGCAAAAGAGTTACTTTGCATCCGTGTTATGGGTGGCTCTACAAGAAGATATGCTAACATTGGTGATGTAATCGTCGCTTCCGTTAAAGATGCAACACCAGGCGGCGTTGTAAAGAAAGGCGATGTTGTTAAGGCCGTTGTAGTTCGTTCCGTTAAGGGCGCACGCAGAAAAGACGGTTCTTATATCAAGTTCGATGAGAACGCAGCAGTTATTATCAAAGATGACAAGACCCCAAGAGGAACCCGTATCTTTGGACCGGTAGCAAGAGAATTACGTGAGAAGCAGTTCATGAAGATCGTATCTCTGGCTCCGGAAGTACTGTAAGGAGGTATTGGCTGTGCAGAAAATTAAAAAAGACGACCTGGTAAAGGTTATCGCAGGTAAAGATAAAGACAAAACCGGTAAAGTCCTGAGCGTTAAGGGCGGTAAAGTTCTGGTTGAGGGCTGCAACATGGTTACCAAGCACTCCAAACCGAACGCAGCTAACCCGCAGGGCGGCATCGTAAATCAGGAAGCAGCAATGGATATTTCCAACGTTATGCTGGTTGTTGATGGCAAAGCTACCCGTGTTGGCTTTGAAGTAAAAGATGGTAAGAAAGTCCGCGTTGCAAAGGCAACCGGTAAAGTTATCGACTAATTGCAGAGAGGAGGAACAGAGAGTTGGCTAGATTAAAAGAACAGTATCAGAGCGAGATGGTTGACGCACTGATTAAGAAATTTGGTTACAAGAACATCATGGAAGTCCCGAAGCTTGATAAGATCGTTATCAACATGGGCGTTGGTGAGGCAAAAGACAATGCTAAGGTTCTGGATTCTGCAGTTAGAGATTTAGAGCTGATTACCGGACAGAAAGCAGTTACCACCAAGGCTAAAAAGTCCGTTGCAAACTTCAAAATCAGAGAAGGTATGCCGATCGGTTGTAAGGTTACCCTTCGTGGTGAGAAGATGTATGAGTTCGTTGATCGTCTGATCAACCTGGCTCTGCCGCGTGTACGTGACTTCCGCGGTGTTAACCCGAACGCATTTGATGGCAGAGGTAACTACGCTCTGGGTATCAAAGAGCAGTTAATCTTCCCTGAGATTGAATACGATAAAGTTGACAAGGTAAGAGGTATGGATATCATCTTCGTTACCACTGCCAAGACTGATGAAGAAGCTCGTGAACTTTTGACATTATTCAATATGCCATTTGCTAAATAACAGGAGGAAAGATCCATGGCTAAGACTTCAATGAAGATTAAGCAGCAGCGTCCGGCGAAGTTCTCCACCAGAGAGTACAATCGTTGCAGAATCTGTGGACGTCCGCATGCATACTTAAGAAAATACGGCATCTGCCGTATCTGCTTCCGTGAGCTGGCATATAAGGGCCAGATCCCGGGCGTAAAGAAGGCAAGCTGGTAGGCCGAAAGCAAATCAGCAGATGTCCCTCCCGAAACTTATGAGCCCCAGCGGCTTCGTAAGTTTCGAAGGAGTGAGGTCCAACAAAAAGGAAACCAACTAACAATATTAAGGAGGAATTATCCATCATGACTATGAGTGATCCGATCGCAGATATGCTTACAAGAATCCGTAACGCAAACACTGCTAAACATGACACTGTTGACGTACCGTCTTCCAAGATGAAACTTGCTATCGCAGACATCCTGGTAAAAGAGGGTTACATTCAGAAATACGATATCGTTGAGGACGGCGCATTCAAGACCATCCGCATCACATTAAAGTACGGTGCAGATAAGAATGAGAAGATCATCAGCGGCATCAAGAGAATTTCCAAACCGGGTCTGCGTGTATACGCAAACAAAGAGGACCTTCCGAGAGTACTTGGCGGTCTGGGAATCGCAATCATTTCTACCAACCAGGGCGTTATCACCGATAAGGAAGCACGTCGTCTGGGCGTAGGCGGAGAGGTATTAGCATTCGTTTGGTAATTTGTTGCCGCGAAGCTACTTCTATATATTATGTAACTGAAAACAGAAAACGCACAGAGCGTTTTCCGAAAATTTAAGTAGGAGGTAAATGGCATGTCACGTATCGGAAGAATGCCAATCGCAATCCCGGCAGGCGTAACTGTAACGATTGCAGAGAATAATAAAGTGACTGTAAAAGGTCCTAAGGGAACCCTTGAGAGAGAGTTACCGGTAGAGATGGACATCAAGGAAGAAGATGGACATATTGTTGTAACCAGACCGAATGACTTAAAGAAGATGAAATCTTTACACGGTCTGACCAGAACCCTGATCAACAACATGGTAGTTGGTGTTACCGCTGGCTACGAGAAAGTTCTGGAAGTAAACGGTGTAGGTTACAGAGCATCTAAGCAGGGCAAGAAATTAACCCTTAACCTGGGCTATTCCCATCCGGTAGAGATGGAAGATCCGGAAGGTCTTGAGACTGTTCTGGACGGCCAGAATAAGATCACGGTTAAAGGTATCGATAAAGAGAAAGTTGGCCAGTACGCTGCAGAGATCAGAGACAAGAGAAGACCTGAGCCGTATAAGGGCAAGGGTATCAAGTATGCTGATGAGACTATCAGACGTAAAGTTGGTAAGACTGGTAAGAAATAATTAAGGAGAGTACAAAGATGGTTAGTAAGAAATCAAGAAGCGAAATTCGCGTTAAAAAGCATACCAGATTACGTAATCGCTTTGCAGGTACTGCAGAGAGACCGCGTCTGGCTGTTTTCAGAAGTAATAATCATATGTATGCTCAGATTATTGACGACACAGTCGGCAATACTCTGGTAGCAGCATCCACCAATGAGAAGGCAGTTAAGGCTGAGCTTGAGCACACCAATGACACTGCAGCAGCAACTTATGTTGGAACTCTGATCGCTAAGAGAGCTCTGGAGAAGGGTATCGAGGAAGTCGTTTTCGATAGAGGCGGTTTCATTTACCAGGGTAAGATCCAGGCACTTGCAGACGCAGCTCGTGAAGCTGGTCTGAAATTCTAGTAGAGAGGAGAACGGCATGAAGCGTACAATTATTGACCCAAGTCAGTTTGAATTAAATGACAACGTAGTAGCAATCAAGCGTGTATCCAAAACCGTAAAAGGTGGACGTACCATGAGATTCTCTGCTCTGGTAGTAGTAGGTGATGGCAATGGTCACGTAGGTGCAGGTCTTGGTAAGGCTGGTGAGGTTCCGGAAGCAATCCGCAAAGGAAGAGAAGCAGCTATGAAGAACCTGGTAGAGATCCCGGTTGACGAGAACAAGAGTATCCCGCACGACCATATCTGCAAATTCGGCAGCTCTTCTGTACTGTTAAAGAAGGCTCCGGAAGGTACTGGTATCATCGCTGGTGGTCCGGCTCGTTCCGTACTGGAGCTTGCTGGTATCAAGAACATCCGTGCTAAGTCTTTAGGCTCCAACAACAAGACCAACGTTGTTCTTGCAGTGATCAACGGTCTGACTCAGCTTAAGACTCCGGAAGAGTATGCAAGACTTCGCGGCAAATCTGTTGAAGAGATCTTAGGCTAAGGAGGGTAATGAAATGGCAGAGAAGTTAAAAGTAACGTTAGTCAAATCCCCGATCGGTGCTATCCCGAAGCAGAAAGCTACCGTAGAGGCTCTGGGCCTGAAGAAACTCAACAAGACTGTTGAGCTTCCGGATAACGAGGCTGTCAGAGGTATGATCTGGCACGTAAAGCATTTAGTTAAGGTAGAAGAAATCTAATTATAGAAGTAAGGAGGTGCAGTGCAATGGATTTATCCAATTTACAGCCTGCTGTTGGTTCTAAACATAGTGATAATTTCAGAAGAGGACGCGGTCACGCTTCCGGAAACGGTAAGACTGCTGGTAAGGGCCACAAGGGTCAGAAAGCACGTTCTGGCGCACCGAGACCTGGTTTCGAGGGCGGCCAGATGCCGTTATACAGACGTCTCCCGAAGAGAGGCTTTAAGAATCGTAACACCAAAGTTATCGTTGGTATCAACGTAAGCGCTTTAGAGTGCTTCGAGAACGATGCAGTTGTTACTGTTGAGACTCTTCTTGAGAGCGGAATCGTTAAGAATCCGAGAGATGGCGTTAAGATCCTGGGTAACGGCGAACTGACCAAAAAGCTGACCGTAAAGGCAGATGCATTCAGTGAGGGTGCAAAGGCTAAAATTGAAGCTTTAGGTGGAACCTGCGAGGTGATCTAATATGTTAAAAACACTCCGAAATGCATGGAAGGTTAAGGAGATCAGAATGAAACTGATCTTCACTTTCCTCATGCTGGTAGTCATCCGTTTTGGATCTGAACTGCCGATTCCTGGAGTAAAGACGGACTTTTTCGCGAATTTCTTCGCGAATCAGTCCACTGACGCATTTGGATTTTTCAATGCGATGACGGGTGGATCTTTCTCTTCCATGTCTATTTTCGCATTGAGCATCACCCCATACATTACATCTTCCATCATCATGCAGCTGCTCACAATCGCAATTCCAAAACTGGAAGAGATGCAGCGTGACGGCGAGGATGGCCGGAAGAAAATCGCAGAGTACACCCGTTACTTAACGGTTGCACTTGCACTGATCGAGTCCATTGGTATGGCAGTCGGTTTCGGCGGTCAGGGACTTCTGATCAACTATGATGTATGGAGCGTGATCATTGCAGTCGCTACCATGACTGCAGGAAGCGCATTCCTGATGTGGATCGGTGAGCGTATTACCGAGAAGGGCGTAGGCAATGGTATTTCCATTGTCCTGCTGTTCAATATCGTATCCTCCCTTCCGCAGGATGTGAACACCTTGTACACCAGATTTTTAAGCAACAGCAAGAATATTGGATCCACTGTACTGATCGTGCTCATTATGATTGCGATTGTTGCAGCTATGGTTGTGTTCGTAATCATCCTTCAGGATGGCGAGCGCAGAATTCCGGTTCAGTATTCCAAAAAGATGGTAGGCAGAAAGTTAGTGGGCGGTCAGGCTTCCCACATTCCGTTAAAGGTGAACACCGCAGGTGTCATCCCGGTAATCTTTGCTTCCTCCATCATGTCCTTCCCGATTGTAATCGCACAGTTTTTCCATCCGGATTACACCACCATCGGCGGTAAGATCCTGATGGTTCTGAACTCATCTTACTGGTTCAGACCGGAAATGCCGGCATATTCTGTGGGACTGGTGATCTACCTTGTACTGATCGTGCTTTTCGCATATTTCTATACATCCATCACCTTCAATCCGCTGGAAGTGGCAAACAATATGAAGAAGTCCGGCGGTTTTATCCCGGGTATCCGCCCAGGTAAACCGACTTCCGAATATCTTGACAAGATCCTGAATTACATCGTATTTATCGGTGCAATCGGCCTGATCATTGTCAGCATTATTCCGATCATCATTTCCGGAGTATTCACCGTAAGCCGTCTGTCCTTCATGGGTACTTCCCTGATCATTATTGTCAGTGTTATCCTGGAGACCATCAAGGCTATTGAATCCCAGATGATCGTTAGAAATTACAAAGGCTTTTTAAATGATTAAGCGTTCGTAAGAGAAAGCTGCTGCACGCATATGGGCAGCAGCTTCTTTTGTATGACAGGAGGATTAACCAGATGAAAATCATCATGTTAGGTGCTCCGGGCGCCGGAAAAGGCACCCAGGCAAAGAAGATTGCAGCGAAATATGGTATTCCGCACATCTCCACCGGAGATATTTTCCGTGCAAACATTAAGGGCGGCACAGAGCTGGGCATGAAGGCAAAGTCCTACATGGATCAGGGACAGCTTGTTCCGGATGATGTTACCATCGGTATGCTGTTAGACCGCATTGCAGAGGCTGACTGCAAGAACGGATATGTGCTGGACGGTTTCCCAAGAACCATTCCGCAGGCAGAGAGCCTGACTGAAGCACTTGACAAGCTGGGACAGAAGATGGATTTCGCAATCGATGTAGACGTACCGGATGAGTCCATCATTAATCGTATGTCCGGCAGAAGAGCATGTCTCTCCTGCGGCGCTACCTACCACATCGTTTACAATCCAACCAAAGTTGAGGGTGTCTGCGACGCGTGTGGCCAGAAACTGGTGCTGCGTGACGATGATAAGCCGGAGACCGTAAAGAAACGTCTGACGGTATATCATGACCAGACCCAGCCGCTGATCGACTACTACAAGAAGGCTGGAATCCTGAAATCTGTAGACGGAACACAGGATTTAAATAAAGTATTTGCGGACATCGAAGCTGTCCTGGAGGCGTAATATGTCAGTAACGATCAAATCCGCAAGAGAGATTGAACTGATGCGGGAAGCCGGAAGAATCCTGGCGAAGGTGCATGAGGAACTGGAAAAGGCGATTCACCCGGGCATGTCCACTCTGGATATCGACCGTCTGGGAGAGAAGCTGATCCGTGAGTTCGGATGTGTTCCTTCCTTTAAGAATTACAACGGCTACCCGGCATCCATCTGTGTTTCCGTAAATGACGAGGTGGTACACGGTATCCCGAATAAGCACCACATCATCAAGGAAGGCGATATCGTCAGCCTGGATGCAGGTGTCATTTACAAAGGATATCATTCCGACGCGGCGAGAACCCATGCGGTTGGAACCATCAGCCCGGAAGCGCAGAAGCTGATTGATGTTACCAGACAATCTTTCTTTGAGGGGATTAAGTTCGCGAAAGCTGGCAATCATCTCAATGATATCTCTTCCGCGATCCAGGCTTATGCAGAAAGCTTTGGATACGGTGTAGTCCGCGATCTGGTGGGCCACGGTATCGGATCCCATCTGCATGAGGAGCCGGAGGTGCCGAACTTCGCGCAGAAGCGCAAGGGCATCAAACTGGTTCCGGGTATGACACTGGCCGTTGAGCCTATGATCAATATCGGAACCCCGAACGTAGCATGGATGGATGATGACTGGACGGTTGTCACAAAAGACCACAGTCTGTCCGCTCACTATGAGAACACCATCCTGATTACCGAGGGCGAGCCGGAGATCTTATCTCTGTAAAGGCGGTGTGCGATGAAAATGGAACTGTACTGTCCGGCAAGATCCCTTGCGGGACATGACAAAAACCAGTATTTTATCATAGTATCCGACGAAGGGGAATACGTTGCCATGGCAAATGGAACCACCCACAAGGTGGACGACCCGAAGCGGAAAAACAAGAAACATATTCAGGCAGGGAAGACGCCGCTCTTTACGGCGCCTCCCACTGATAAAGAAATCCGAGACGAGCTGAATGCCTGGGTGGAACGCCACGGCGCTATTTAGGAGGAATTGATTACATGTCTAAATCAGATGTTATTGAAATTGAGGGAACTGTTGTTGAGAAGCTGCCGAACGCAATGTTCCAGGTAGAGTTAGAGAACGGCCATCAGGTACTGGCTCATATCAGCGGTAAGCTGCGTATGAACTACATCCGTATCCTGCCGGGCGACAAGGTTACTCTTGAGATGTCTCCGTATGATTTAAGCAAGGGCAGAATCATCTGGAGAGATAAATAAGGTTATAGAAGCAGCTGCTTTTATAAATAAAAAATAGTAAAAAATATTTAGAAAAACACTTGCATAATAGAAACCATGATGTTATAATATCATGGCGACTTTGTTGAGATGCTGGGCGAAGTTTGTCTAAAATTAGTCCGGCTGTACCAATATATCTGGACAGATATATGCAACTGTAGAAAGGAGAATTGCCGTGAAGGTGAGATCATCAGTAAAACCGATTTGCGAAAAGTGCAAAATCATCAAACGCAAAGGCAGTATCAGAGTAATCTGTGAAAATCCTAAGCACAAACAGAGACAAGGTTAAAAACAAAAAGTTATAGGAGGTTACGACGCAAATGGCTCGTATTTCAGGTGTTGATTTACCAAGAGAAAAACGTGTTGAAATCGGTCTGACTTACATCTACGGAATCGGTAGAACAAGTGCAAACCGTATCCTTGCTGAGGCTGGCGTTAATCCTGACACCCGTGTTAAGGATCTGACCGATGACGAAGTAAAGAAGCTGGCAGCTGTTATTGCTGACACTCAGACTGTTGAGGGTGATCTTCGTAGAGAGATCGCAATGAACATCAAGAGACTGCAGGAGATTGGCTGCTATCGCGGAATCCGTCATAGAAAAGGTCTCCCGGTTCGTGGTCAGAAGACCAAAACCAATGCAAGAACCCGCAAAGGTCCTCGTAAGACTGTTGCAAACAAGAAGAAATAAGTAATTCGTAACATTATGTAGAATCACGTTGCATGTTTTAAAAACAGGAAACAGGATTCGGAAATTCAAGAAAGTAGGTTAGTTTAAAATGGCTAAAAAAGTGTCCACTGCAAAAAAAGTGACAAAAAAGCGCGTAAAGAAAAACGTTGAACGCGGACAGGCACATATCCAGTCTTCTTTTAACAACACCATCGTTACCTTAACCGATGCACAGGGTAACGCGTTGTCCTGGGCAAGTGCCGGTGGTCTGGGATTTAGAGGTTCAAGGAAATCTACTCCATATGCAGCTCAGATGGCTGCAGAAACTGCCGCTAAAGCAGCTTTAGTACATGGTTTAAAATCTGTAGACGTTATGGTTAAAGGACCTGGTTCAGGCCGTGAAGCAGCAATTCGTGCGCTTTCCGCATGCGGTATTGAAGTAACTAGCATTAAGGACGTAACTCCGGTTCCACATAACGGATGTCGCCCGCCAAAACGTAGAAGAGTCTAATTAGGAGGTACTAAAAGTGGCAGTAGATAGAGTTCCTGTTCTTAAAAGATGCAGATCTCTTGGTTTAGATCCGATCTATTTAGGAATTGATAAAAAATCAAACAGAGAATTAAAAAGAGCTAACAGAAAAGTAAGTGAGTATGGTCTCCAGTTACGTGAGAAGCAGAAAGCAAAATTCATCTATGGCGTATTAGAGAAACCGTTCCGTAACTACTACACCAAGGCTGAGAAAATGGAAGGCCAGACTGGTGAGAACATGATGATCCTTCTGGAGCGCAGACTGGACAACGTTGTATTCCGTATGGGATTCGGCCGCACCAGACGCGAGACCAGACAGATGGTAGATCACAAGCACATCCTGGTAAACGGCAAGTGTGTAAACATTCCGTCCTACCTGGTAAAGGCTGGTGACGTTATCGAAGTAAAAGAGAAGGCTAAATCTTCTCAGAGATACAAAGATGCTCTTGAGGTAACTGCAGGACGTCTGGTTCCGGCTTGGCTGGATGTTGACCAGGAGAATCTGCGCGGTACCGTTAAAGAGATGCCGACCAGAGATGAGATTGATGTTCCGGTAAACGAGATGCTTATCGTCGAGTTGTACTCCAAATAATTAAGAGTACCAATTTCCCTCGATAGAAGAACCCAAAAGGAGGGGCTAGAGTCGTGTTCGATTTTGAGAAACCAAACATTGAGATTGTTGAGATTTCTGATGATAAGAAATATGGCAAGTTTGTAGTTGAACCACTTGAGAGAGGCTATGGCACAACGCTGGGTAACTCCCTGAGAAGAATCATGCTTTCTTCTCTGCCGGGTGCAGCTGTCAGCCAGGTGAAAATCGACGGCGTTTTACATGAGTTCAGTTCTATTCCGGGTGTTAAGGAAGATGTAACTGAAATCATTATGAACATCAAGAGCTTATCTATTAAGAACAACAGCGATAGCAACGAAGTAAAGACCGCTTACATCGAGTTCGAGGGTGAGGGTGTCATTACTGCTGCTGATATCCAGGCTGACCCGGACATTGAAATCATGAATCCGGATCAGGTGATCGCACACTTAAGCGGCGGCGCAGACAGCAAGTTCTACATGGAGCTTACTATCACTAAGGGCCGCGGATACGTGAGCGCAGACAAGAATAAGAGTGAGGATATGCCGGTTGGTGTGATTGCGGTGGATTCCATCTACACACCGGTTGAGCGTGTCAACATGTCCATTCAGAATACCCGTGTTGGACAGGTTACCGATTACGATAAGCTGACCTTAGACGTGTATACCAATGGAACCTTAGCTCCAGATGAGGCTGTAAGCCTTGCAGCGAAAGTTCTGAGCGAGCACTTAAATCTCTTCATTGACCTTTCTGAGAATGCCAAGACCGCTGAGATCATGGTAGAGAAAGAGGACAATGAGAAAGAGAAAGTTCTCGAGATGAACATCGATGAACTGGAACTGTCTGTTCGTTCCTACAACTGCTTAAAGAGAGCCGGAATCAATACTGTGGAGGAGCTGTGCAACAGAACTCCGGAGGATATGATGAAGGTTCGTAACCTCGGCAGAAAGTCCCTCGAGGAAGTTCTGGCGAAGTTAAAAGAATTAGGCCTTCAGCTCAACCCGAGCGAGGAGTAATTCTTCAATCACTGATAACTTTAAAGTGGCGGCTCCGTAAGTCCATTAGGCAGAGAGCCGCTACATTATGAAAAATTGGAAGCTGTGGTCCGGTAAGACCAAAGGGCACGGGACTGCACTCCACATTATATGGAGGAAAATAAAATGGCAGGTTATAGAAAGCTTGGAAGAACTTCCAGCCAGAGAAAAGCAATGATCCGCAGCCAGGTAACTGCACTGCTGTATCATGGAAGCATCAAAACTACTGAGGCTAGAGCAAAAGAGATCCGCAAAGTTGCTGAGGGTCTGATCGCACTGGCTGTTAAAGAGAAAGACAACTTCGAGACCGTTACTGTTACCGCTAAGGTTGCTAAAAAGGACGCTGAGGGTAAGAGAGTCAAAGAAGTAGTAAACGGCAAGAAAGTTACCGTTTATGATGAAGTTCAGAAGGAAATCAAGAAAGATAAGCCGTCCAGACTTCATGCTCGTCGTCAGATGCTCAAAGTTCTCTACGATGTAACTGAGGTTCCGACCGCAGCTGCAGGCAAGAAGAAAAACACCAAATCCGTAGATATCCCGGCAAAACTCTTTGATGAGGTTGCTCCGAAGTACGTTTCCCGTAACGGTGGTTACACCCGTATCGTTAAGATCGGCCAGCGTAAGGGCGACGGCGCTATGGAAGTGCTGTTAGAGCTTGTTTAATCTTATAATTTTATGAGCTTAGGGCTCCTGGAGATTCGTTCTCCAGGAGCTTTTTTTCGTTTTCCGGGAGTTGTAATAATTTGTTCAGAATCTTTCAATTTGTGGCAATATTGCGGAAAAACGGTAAGGAATACGTAAGTTGACCGGACATCTTCCTTCACTTATAATAAAGTTACAAAAGAAGAGAACCTGCCGGATGAGGCATTGATTAAATAGAAGTGAGCAGTCTGACAGAACATCAATTTCAAAATCAAGAGAGTGAGGGATGAGCATGACAAAGAGAAGGTTTGCAGTATGGGGACTGATTCTGGCATTATGCACAGGCACAGCAGGCATGACAACCGTTTACGCGGCTGACAAAACAATTTCCAGTGTAAAATTACAGATTTACACGGATCTGGAAGTGGGAGACAAGATTGGAGATGCTTCCATTGACATTGACAGCACCACCGCACCGGGCGGCGGTATCGCGATTTCCGGTTCCACCGACCGTTACCAGATCAAGGAAGCAGACTGGACGACTTCTTCTTCCAAGGAGATCACTGTAGGTTATCAGCCGGAATTAAAGATCCGTCTGGAGGTGATTGATTCCGACTATGCCTTCAAGGGAACCTACCGCTCCAGTAACGTCACCGTTAAGGGTGCTGAGTTTGTCAGTGCCAGCAAGAGCAGTGGTGACCTGATCATCAAAGCAAAGTTAAAACCGATCAAGGGTACCTTTGAGGCACCGGAGGATGCATACTGGAAGGATAATGCCAAGGGAACTGCCAAATGGGAAGAGCCGGACAACGGCGGAACCGGTCAGTACGAGGTAGAGCTTCGCAAGGGCTCCACGAAGATTTACACCACAGAGACAACCAGTAAAACCTTCAACTTTTATCCGTACATGACGCAGGCCGGAACATATACCTTCCGTGTCCGCACCATTGCCAAGACATCCAAGCAGGATGACTACGGCAAGAACAGTGAATGGGTAGAGTCCGATGAGATTTATCTTGCCAAGGAAGATGTTTCCGATGGAAGCGGTCGCAACAACAACACAAGCGGCGGCCCGAACGGCAACACCAATGCCGGCTGGAGAAAATATGACAATACCTGGTATTACTACTATCCGGATGGCAGCTATGTGAAAAACGGCTGGGTTGAAGTTGGCGGACGCTGGTATCTGTTTGACGCAAGCGGCAGAATGCTCACCGGCTGGCAGGAACGCAACGGCCAGATGTATTATCTGGACGCAAGCGGCGCCATGATTACCGGCTGGCTTTCCTGGAATGGACGCTGGTGCTACATGAACGAGACTCAGGATGCGTATTACGGATGTCTGGTACGCGGTCACTGGCTTGGCAAAGACGGCAAGACCTATTATCTGGACAGCGTAGGCTACATGGCTGAGGGTTGGAACCAGGTAGATGGCAACTGGTACTACTTCTATCCGGGACAGGGCAACAAAGCTGTCAATACCACCATCGATACATTCTATGTGAATGATCAGGGGGTGTGGGTACACTAAAACGAAGACGGGAAATCAAATCTCCTGGTCCATGATGGGCCGGGAGATTTTTCGTTGTGTCACAGTAAAAATAAACCCCCTGCTCGGCAGCGGTTAGCCACCGCCTCCTACTCGATTCAGCATTCTTTTTTATGGAACTTGTATAAAAACGGCAAAGAAATCTGTATAAAACAGAAAAAAGCAGAAAACAGGACAAAATGGATTGCAGGCTGATAATATCAGTGATATATTAAGGTTAACGTTAAGAAAGAAAAGGAGTAAAGACATGACTAAAAAAGAGCGTGTAATTGCAGCAATTGAGCAGCGTGAGATTGACGGTGTTCCGTCTAGTTTCTCTCTTCATTTCCCGGCAGACAAGAAGCAGGGAGAGGCCTGTGTGAAAGCACATCTGGATTTCTTCAAGGACACGGATGCTGACATTTGCAAGATCATGAACGAGAATCTGGTGCCGGTATTCGGAACAATCCATACTCCGGATGATTATGACCGCCTGATTCCGGTCATGACCATGGAAGATGAGTTCATGAAGAAACAGATCGAACTGACCAAACAGATCCTGGCTGGCTGCGATAAGGATGTATTTACCATGGGTACCCTTCATGGCATCTGCGCATCCGGCATTCATCCGATTGAGCAGGCTGGCATCAACTACTATGCTGCAAGACAGATGCAGGTAGATTTCCTCAGATGGGACGAGAAGAAGATGCTTTCCGCTATGCAGCGCATCACCGATGTACTCTGCCAGCTGGCTAAGGCTTACATTGAGGCAGGTCTGGACTCTGTTTACTATGCATCCCTCGGCGGCGAGTACGAGTTCTTCACCGATGAAGAGTTCGCAAAGTGGATCAAACCTTTTGATATCCAGGTAATGAAGGCTATCAAAGAGGTTGGCGGATACTGCTTCCTGCATATCTGCAAGGACCACCTGAACATGGAGCGTTACAGAGACTATGCTCCGTACGCAGATGTTGTAAACTGGGGCGTATTTGAGGCACCGTTTGATCTGGAAAAGGGAAGAGAGCTGTTCCAGGGTAAGACTGTTATGGGAGGTCTGCCGAACCGTCATGGTGTTTTAGTAGATGGAACCAAAGAAGAGGTTGAGGCTGAAGTAAAGAAAGTCATCAGCGATTACGGAAGAAAAGGCCTGATCCTGGGTGCAGACTGCACTCTGGCAACGGAGCAGGATCTGGACAAGGTAAAAGCTGCTGTGCTTGCTGCACGAAACAGTTGACAAATTCCTATTTACCTATATAATAAGTATGTGAATGAAAGACCCACACAGATGTGAGAATTCATCGATCTGTGCGGGTTCTTTTTACATCATCGGCTTAGGTGAAGAGCTTAACGAGCTCCTTCAGCATTTCGGTGATTGCCTCCATGGACTGGATGGATACAAATTCATGGCGTCCATGACCATTCTGGCCACCGGTACAGATGTTGGGACACGGAAGTCCCTCATAGGAAAGACGCGCGCCATCTGTGCCGCCACGGATCGGAGTGATGATCGGGGTGATGCTGCAGTGCTCCATGGCAGTCATGACATTGGAGATGAGCTTTTCATGGTCTTTGACCTGCTGGTACATGTTCCGGTAAGTTTCGGTGATGGTGATCTCTGCAGTGCCGGCACCATATTTTTTATTGATGAAATCGGCTGCCGCCCGCATGATCTCCTGACGGTGCTGGAACAGTGCCTCGTCATGGTCACGGATCAGGTAGTTCATGATGGTGGTTTCGGTCCGGCCCTGGATCTTATCCAGGTGGTAGAAACCTTCCCGTCCTTCCGTGCAGGCCGGAGTCTCGTATGCCGGAAGCAGTGCCTGATATTCCATGGCAATCAGCATGGCATTTTTCAGGATGCCTTTGGAATAGCCGGTATGGGCAGTGATTCCGTGAATCGTAACGACTGCGGACGCGGCGTTGAAGTTTTCATAGGAAAACTCGCCGATCAGGCCGCCGTCGATGGTGTAGCCATAGGCAGCGCCGACTTCTTCGAGGTTTACATGGTCCGGTCCGCGGCCAATCTCTTCATCCGGAGTGAACAGGATGGAGATGGGCGGATGCGGATAATCCGGATTCTGCATCAGAAATTCTGCTAGAGTCATGATCTCTGCCACGCCGGCCTTGTCGTCAGCGCCAAGCAGGGTGGTTCCATCGGTGACGATGAGATCCTGGCCAATGAATTTCTTGAGATTCGGGAAGACGGAGACAGCAGTGACAATGTTTTTCCCCTCATTGAGGACGATGTCATTTCCATCATAATTGTGGATGATGCGCGGTTTGATATTGTCGCCGGACATATCCATGGCGGTGTCCATGTGCGCGATAAGTGCCAGGCATGGGCTGGTGCAGCCCTTTGCTGCCGGAATATGGCCGTATACATAGCCGTTTTCGTCGGTGTGGGCGTCAGCGATGCCCAGGCTTTTCAGTTCCTCTGCCAGCTGCGCAGCCAGGACAAGCTGTCCTTTGGTGGATGGCACGGTGGAGCTGGTGATATCGGACTGGGTGCCGTATTGTACATACTTTAAAAAGCGTTCACTTACATTCATGGTTGATTTCCTCCTTGTCAAGATACATTTAGCATGTTTCTACAGGTTCGTCAAGATCGGCCCTGGTAAAATGAAAAGATTGGTACATATGTATAGAAAAAACGGAAATAATGGTGGAAATTAACAAAAAACGCGTTTTCAAACCCATAGCTATTGACAAATATGATATGGGTGATATTATCAGTAATATAACAATGATATTCTTGAGACTCGATAAGCAGGTTTTGGGAATGATCAAGAAAATACGGAGGTCGATAGACGCATGCTAAAATATACCATCAAGCGGTTATTAGTAGCAATTCCAACATTTTTCGGAATTACAGTCCTGGTGTATTTGATTTCATTGCTCGCACCGGGCAGTCCACTGGAAATGCTAATGGCGGATCCAATGGCAACAAAGGAAAGTATGGAGGCCTTAAAAGATCAGATGGGTCTTAATGATCCAGCCATCATTCAGTATTTCCGCTGGTTGGTATCCATGCTTCATGGAAATCTGGGAATTTCATACCGGAACAGCTTACCGGTTCTGGGACAGGTCCTTGAGAAACTGGGACCGACTCTGATTCTCACCCTTTCCTCTACAGCATTATCCATGCTGATCGCGGTACCGCTTGGTATCATGTCAGCATACAAGCCTTACTCCGCATGGGATTACATTTCTTCCGGACTGGCTTTCGTAGGCGCTTCCACACCGACCTTCTTTACCGGTCTGGTTATGATCTATGTATTCGCTGTAAGACTGGGTATCCTTCCCATGGGCGGTATGTATGACGCAGGTATCCATACGGCGGCATCGGCGGCGCGGCATCTGATTCTGCCCTGCCTGGTACTGACCATCTTCAACATCGGAAGCATCCTCCGTCAGACACGAGGAAGCATGATGGAGGTCTTCAATGAGGATTACATCCGTACGGCCCGCGCAAAAGGCCTGATTGAGCCGAGAGTCGTAATCGTACATGGTTTACGAAACTCCCTGATCCCGGTTGTCACCGTATTAAGTACCATGATCCCGTTCATGTTCGGCGGCGCGGTCGTAGCAGAGCAGGTGTTCAGCTGGCCGGGACTTGGCAGCCTGATGGTTCAGTCCATCAATGCCAGAGATTATCCGATGATCATGGGAATCACCGTCGTGATCGCTGCAGCAGTTCTGGTCGGCAACGTTCTGACCGATATCGCTTACTGCTTATTGGATCCAAAGATAAGAGAGAGCCGTTAGGAGGAGAGAAATGTCCACAAAAACAGTTGAGAAAAAAGATTCATACTATCGTGACGTGCTCCGGAAATTTACAGCCCACAAGCTGGCCATGATCGGCGTAGTGATTATCGCCCTGGAAGTATTTCTGGTCATCTTCCTTCCTATGATCATGAAGCTGGATCCGTATACGTCCGATATCCTCGCATTCAGCGCAAAGCCGGGTGCGGGACACATTTTAGGAACCGATGATACCGGCCGTGATGTATTCGCCAGACTGGTTTACGGAGGCCGGATTTCCCTTTTGGTAGGCCTGCTTTCCGCCATCATTAGCCTTTGCATCGGCGTGCCGCTGGGTCTGATTGCCGGTTACTACAAAGGTATCTGGGAGACCATCGTCATGAGAGCCGCAGATATCTTCATGTCCTTCCCGTCCATGATCCTGATCCTGGTACTGGTATCCGTCATCGGACCTTCCGTATGGACCGTTACCCTGGTCATCGGTATTCTGGGCTGGACTGATTTCGCAAAACTGATCTATGGCAACGTGTTGTCCGTCAGAGAGAAAGAGTATGTGGAATCCGCAAAGGCAGTCGGAACGAAAGATATCCCGCTGCTGATCAAATACGTGATTCCGAACGCATTCGCTCCGATCCTGATCAACTTTACATTCCGTACAGCGCAGGCAATCATTCAGGAGTCTGCACTGAGCTTCCTGGGTATGGGCGTTCAGCCGCCGGAGGCATCCTGGGGAAATATCCTGTACGCGGCACAGTCCATCACCGTACTTTCCTCAAGACCGTGGCTGTGGGTACCGCCGGGAATCTTACTGGTACTCACCGTATCCAGTATTAACTTCATAGGAGATGGAATCCGGGATGCCCTGGATGCCAAAACCAAAATAAAAAAGAAATAAATAAAAGGAGGAATATTATGAAGAGAAACATGTTAAAAGTTGTTGCTGCATCTCTGGCCGGAGCAATGCTCCTTACCGCATGCGGCGGATCCAGCAGCGCAACCCAGACAACCGCAGCAGCAGGTGACTCCACAGAGACCAGCGCAGCTGCAGAGGCAGGAAGCACAGGTGGCGAGAAAGTCATTACCATGGCACAGACTGGTGACTGGGATACTTTCATGCCGATGAACACCACCAATGCAGGTGCTGATAACGTCATCGAGCTGATGTTTGACCGTCTGATGGTCATCAACACCGATGGTACTTTCGCACCGCGTCTGGCAGACAGCTGGGAGACCAACGAGGCTCAGGATAAGATCACATATCATCTGAACGAGAATGCCAAATGGCAGGACGGTGAGCCGGTAACCGCAGAGGATGTTGTATACTCCGCACAGGTTGCTTCCTCTTCCGAGTTCAACTATCTGCGCAGAATCCGTATGCAGTATTTTGCAGGAACTGACGAGACCGGATGTGAGACCGGCACTGACAGCGTCGAGGTCAAAGCTCTGGACGATCATACCGTAGAGTTCACCTTAAAGACCCCGATGGATCCGGCTATCATCTATGCACTGGTTAACCGTGACTTCTTCATCATGCCGAAACATCTGTTAAGCAACATTTCTGATGCAGATCTGGTAAATGACGCATTCTGGCAGAACCCGGTTGGTTCCGGCCCATGTATCTTCGACAGCATGGAGTCTGGCGTATCCATCGAGTTCAAGGCAAACAAAGATTACTATCTTGGCGCTCCGGACTTTGACCGTCTGGTATTCAAGAAAGTACAGTCCTCTAACCTGTTATCCGGCTTAATGAGCGGCGATATCGACGTTCTGTCCGGCAACAGCCAGATCCCGTTAGCAGACTGGGAAGCAGCTAAGAATACGCAGGGTATCGTTACGAAATCTGTACCGACCTTCGCATATCAGTACATGGCAATGAACACCTCCAGAGATTATCTGACCGAGGATGTCCGTCACGCAATCAGCCTTGCAATCAACCGCCAGGTTATCGTTGACCAGCTGTTGCAGGGTGAGGCACGTATCGCAATCGGACCTCTGGCTGAGGACCATCCGTACTTTGATGAGAAACTTCTTCCGATCGAGTATGATCCGGAGAAAGCAAAATCCATGCTGGAGGCTGCTGGCTGGGACAGCAACCGTGAGCTGGATGTACAGGTATCTACCGGTAACGAAGTTCGTGAGAAATCCGCAATCCTGATTCAGCAGGATTTACAGAAGATCGGCATCAAGACCAAGATCCAGACCTTAGACTTCCCGACCCTGCTTACCAACGCAAGAAACGGTGACTACGATCTGTGCTTCATCGGTTCCTCAGGTTCCGTTGATCCGTCTGAGTCTGTACCGAACGTAACTGCTGGTTACATGAACAACTTTGCACAGTTATCCGACCCGACCCTGGGCGAGATCGGTGAGTCCGGTGCAAAAGAAATCACCTTCGAGGCACGTAAGAAGATCTACGATCAGTATCAGGAAGAGTTATTCAAACAGATGCCGATGGCATTCCTGTATCACACCAACGATCTGTTTGCATATAGCGACAAGCTTGAGAACGTACGCGAAGGCGCACTCGATTACAACATCAACAAGAATGTATGGGAATGGAAAGTAAATAAATAAGCATCTGTTAAATACCATACGAAAAGCGAGGTATTGGAATGTCAGAGAATTTAATTGAAGTAAAAAAACTCGTTACTCAGTTTTCAGGAAAGAATGGAACCGTGACAGCGGTAGACGGAGTATCCTTCCACGTAAAAAAAGGAGAAACTCTTGGAATCGTGGGTGAGTCCGGGTGTGGAAAATCCGTTACAAGCATGTCGATCCTGCGGCTGATTCCTAAGCAGACAGGAAAGATCGCATCCGGTGAGATTCTGTTCGAAGGCCGCGATCTGGCAAAGCTGTCAGAAAAGGAGATGCGTCAGATTCGTGGAAATGAGATAGCGATGATCTTCCAGGATTCCATGACAGGCTTAAACCCGGTTATGACGATCGGAAAGCAGCTGGTAGAAACCATTACTGCGCACAGTAAGATGGATAAGAAACAGGCTTGGGCAAGAGCTGAGGAGATGCTGACGAAAGTCGGCATCCCTTCCCCGGCTCAGCGCCTGAAAGAGTTTCCGCACCAGTTATCCGGCGGTATGCGTCAGCGTGTCATGATCGCCATGGCGCTGTCCTGCAATGCAGCACTGTTCATTGCGGATGAGCCGACCACAGCCCTTGATGTCACGATTCAGGCCCAGATCCTTGAGTTAATGAAGGAACTGAAGGAGAAGGAGAACAAGTCCATCATGCTGATCACCCACGATATGGGTGTCGTGGCAGAGATGGCAGATGATGTCATGGTCATGTATGCCGGAAAAGAGATGGAATACGGAGACGTAAGAAGCATTTTCAAAGATCCGCTTCATCCGTATACCCGCGGCCTGTTAAAATCGATTCCGCGTCTGGATCAGAGTTCCGATGATCCGCTGTTCAACATTCCGGGATCCGTTCCGGATCTGAGCGAGATGCCGAAGGGATGCCGTTTCTGCACAAGATGTCCGGAAGCAGACAAGCGGTGTAGGGAGCAGGAGCCGGGGCTTTACGATGTAAATGGAAGACAGGTACGCTGCTGGAAGTACGCACCGGAAGGAGGTCAGGACGATGTCAGAGGATAAGAAGGTATTACTGGAAGTTCAAAAAGTAAAAAAAGAATTCGTAACATCAAAGAGCCTGACTGGAAAGCCGGTAAAGATCGTGCATGCAGTGGATTCTGTAGATCTGACCATCTATGAGGGCGAGACCATCGGCGTTGTAGGTGAGTCCGGATGCGGCAAGTCCACACTGGGCCGCTGTATCCTCCAGCTGATCAAACCGACAGCCGGACATGTGTTATACCGTGGTGAGGATATCACCAAACTGAACAAAGAGCAGATGCGCCAGATGCGGCGCAAGATGCAGCTGATTTTCCAGGACCCGTACGCTTCCCTGAATCCGCGTATGACGGTTCTTGAACTGATCATGGCCCCGCTTGAGGCCTTCGGAATCGGAACCATGGAAGAGAGAGTCCAGAGAGTCAAAGAGATCATGGAACTGGTGGGCATGCCGGAGAATATGATGAACCGCTACCCGCATGAGTTCTCCGGTGGACAGAGACAGAGAATCGTCATTGCGCGCGCGCTGGTCTTAAACCCGGAATTTGTTGTCTGTGATGAGCCGGTATCTGCACTGGATGTATCTGTCCGTGCGCAGGTGCTGAACCTGATTCAGGAATTAAAGAAGAAAAAACACTTAACGTACATGTTTATCTCCCACGATCTGAGTGTCGTAAAGTACATTTCCGACCGAATTGCCGTGATGTACCTGGGCCGGATTGTAGAGATTGCAGAGAAAAATGAGCTTTACAACAATCCACAGCATCCGTATACGAAAGCACTGCTTTCCGCAATCCCGATTCCGGATGTGGATAATAAAATGAAACGGGAAATTCTGACAGGGGATGTTCCAAGTCCTCTGAATCCGCCGTCTGGCTGCTATTTCCATACCAGATGCAAATATGCTACGGAGCGATGCAAAACCGAGTGTCCGGCACTGCACGATGTAGGAAACGGACATATGGTAGCATGTCATCTGAACTAAAAGGAGGAATGCAGAATGTATAAACCGGACGAATCGTTTAAACAGACCATCGATCAGTGGATCGAGGCCAATCAGGAAGATTTTGTAAAGGACCTGGCAAAACTGGTTGCGATACCGAGTATTTCGGTAGAGAACGACGGGCCATGGCCATTTGGAGAAGAATGTAAGAACGTACTGGATAAAGCAACAGAGATTGCCAGAGGATATGGGTTTACGGTTGTAAACCATGAATATCACTGCGGCAGCTGTGTGGTACCGGGTACCGGGGAACATCCGAAGCGAATCGGCATGTTTGCCCACCTGGATGTTGTCCCGCTGGGAGACGGATGGCAGTATCCGCCCCTTGGCTGCACCTTAAAAGACGGTTATCTGATCGGACGCGGTGTGGGTGATAACAAAGGCCCGGCCATCTGTGCGCTTTATGCGCTGCGCTTTTTAAAAGAGCATAAGATAGAATTAAAAAATGATGTGATGATTTATTTCGGATTGTCGGAAGAAACCGGCATGAAGGATATTGAGTATTTCTGTAAGACCCAGCAGATCCCGGATCTGTGCCTGGTTACAGATACCAACTTTCCGATCTGTTACGGAGAAAAAGGTCTGCTGCGTGCAGAACTGAATTTCCAGACAGAGGGAAATCTGGTTGATTTTCATGCAGGAAGCGTTGTGAATGTGATCCCGTCCAAGGCAGAGGTATTACTTTCCGGCGTATCCCTGGAAGAGGTGAAGAGCCAGCTTGGAGAGCAGGCGGCGCTTACCGTGGAAGCGGATGGTCCGAATGTACGGATCACGGCAGCCGGAGTTTCCAGGCATGCGGCATTCCCGGAGGGCGCCGTGAACGCGGTTCAGGTTCTGGCAGCAGCGCTGTCTGGCACCACCTTGCTTCATGGCAGCTGTGCTGATGCGGTGAAAGGTCTTGCGGAACTGACTTCCGACTTTTACGGCGAAGGAGCTGACATTGCGTTTGAGGATGAAGCATCCGGAAAGCTTACTGCTGTCGGCAGTGTAGTCCGCATGGAAGAAGGCAATCTGAAGGTGCTCTTCGATGTCCGTTACTCGGTTACAGCAGACGGCGAGGAAGTCAGCCGCCGTTTTGGAGCATGCAGTGAAAAGAAGGGATTTTCCTTTAAGGTGACAGAACTTTCCAGACCGGCGTACCAGCCGATCGACCGTCCGTACATTCCGCTGCTGTGTGACATCTGTGACGATGTGCTTGGAAAACATTACGAGCCCTACACCATGGGCGGCGGAACCTATTCCCGCAAGCTTCCGGTGGCAGTTGGATTTGGCCCGGGCGTGCCGGATGCAGTCAATCCGTTTGAGAGCGGTCACGGCCAGGGACACCAGCCAGACGAGTGTGTTCCGCTGCAAATGTTGCTAAACGGACTGAAAACATATATAATTGCTTTAATAGAGCTTGATAAAATGATGTAGGGGAAGGGTAAAAGGGAACGGTATGAGTGGAAAGTCATCTTTGAAAGACGATATTTACGCTGCTGTTTTGGATGATATCATCGAGGGAATTTACAAACAGAATGAAATTATCACGGAGAAGCAGCTTATCGCCAAGTATGGTGTTAGCAAATCTCCAATTCGGGATGCTTTGATCGAACTTTGCAAAGAGGGCGTTCTGATCAGCCATCCGCGCTACGGCTATGAGGTGGTACGGATCAATGAGCGGGAGATCCGCGATGTTGTGGATTTCCGTATTCTGATCGAAACCGGCTGTTTCCGGGTTGCCGCGCCGACATTCACAAAGGAAGACATTGAGGAATTGAAAAACTTCACCCTGAATGAATGCTGGTGGAATGGAAAAGACGAGCTTCCTGCCCTGAAGCATTGGGAAAATAACATGCGCTTCCATCTGAAGCTGATTTCCTACAGCGGCAATGATTACTGTTACCGCATGGTAGAAAACAGTACCGGACTTCTGACCCGTGCATACGCGCAGCGTTTCTGGGACCAGCGGGATAACCGCGCCTGGAATATCGATATCGAAGGCCATCTCTGCATTATCCGGTGCATGGAGGAAGGCAGATTCGACCTGGCAGAGCAGGAATTGAAGAAGGATATCGCATCGTTCCTGGATATCATTTGCCCGAATTACGCAAGGGCTGTTGATTTATAGCACATTATGAAATAAGAGGGGACTGTCTCGGCAGTCTCCTTTTTTCTGCCATCTTTTTTCTTTTGCTTTTGGGAAAGAAGGCGTATAATGAAAGGCAGAATTTTAAGGAAAGAATGGAGGAGACAGAATATGGGGAACGGATTATCAGATAGAAAAGCGGACAAACAGGAGCTCATGGAAATTACGAAAGAAGCGTATGAGGCAGCATCCCAGCTTCTGGCAGCGGCGCATCCGAAGAAAGGCAGTGTCTTTGTGGTGGGCTGTTCTACCAGCGAGGTGGCCGGAGAACGGATCGGAAGCTTTTCCAGTCCGGAGCTTGGCCAGGCATTGTTTGATGGCATTTACCAGGCAGCAAAGGAGGCGGAGGTCTACCTGGCAGCCCAGTGCTGCGAGCATTTAAACCGGGCGCTGATCCTGGAAGAGGAAGCGGCAGAGCGTTATGGCTACGAGCAGGTGAATGTAGTTCCGCAGCCAAAGGCAGGCGGTTCCTTTGCAACGGCGGCATATCACAGTATGGAACATCCGGTGGCAGTGGAACATATCCGGGCATCAGTCGGCATGGACATTGGAGATACCCTTATCGGCATGCATTTAAAGGAAGTGGCGGTGCCGGTGCGCATTGAGCGGCGCCAGATCGGGGCAGCCCGGGTGATCTGCGCCAGAACGAGACTGAAGTTCACCGGCGGGGCAAGAGCCGTGTACGATGAGCGTCTATTATAGGAAGAATTGCATCTATCGCAGACCAATGTGGATAACAGATTGATTTTTTCTTGACGCTGTGTATAATTTCGCTTAAAATGAAAAAACGACAACGCATACAGCTGTACACAGGAAAGGAAGCATTTGTTTATGGGTATCATAAAAGCTTCAAAGTTAATATACGACTATATCCGGCGGGATGAGGATGACCATGTGGAAGAAGTCAAGCGCGCCATTGATGATCTGACCCTGGATATCAAACAGGGGGATTTTGTGGCTATTCTGGGGCACAACGGTTCCGGAAAGTCCACCTTTGCCAAACAGATAAATGGCATTCTGCTTCCTACAGATGGAACAGTCTGGATTTCCGGTATGAATACTGCGGATGATGCCCATATCTGGGATATCCGCAAGACTGCCGGTATGGTGTTCCAGAACCCGGATAACCAGATCATCGGCAACATTGTGGAAGAAGATGTAGGATTTGGACCGGAGAATCTTGGTGTGCCAACGGACGAGATCTGGAAGCGGGTGGACCAGAGCCTGGAGGCGGTTGGCATGACTGCGTACCGCTTAAAGTCTCCCAACAAGCTGTCCGGCGGACAGAAACAGAGAGTGGCCATTGCCGGTGTCATGGCTATGCGTCCGCAGTGCATCATTCTGGATGAGCCAACGGCCATGCTGGATCCGAATGGCCGCAAGGAGGTCATTGCTACCCTGCATGAGCTGAACCGCCAGGAGAAGATCACAGTTCTTCTCATTACCCATTACATGGAAGAAGTCATTGACGCAGACCGTGTCATTGTCATGGATGACGGAAAGCTGGTGATGGATGGAACTCCGCGGGAAATTTTTTCCCGGGTAAAGGAACTCAAAGAGTACCGCCTGGATGTACCGCAGGTGACAGAGCTTGCCTACGAGTTAAAGCAGGCAGGTCTGGATCTTCCGGATGGAATTCTTACGATGGATGAGCTGATGGATAAGCTTCTCCCGATGTTTCGGGAAGAATTTCCAGAGGTAAAATAAAGGAGGAAGCTATGTCGATCAGGGCAGAGCATTTGAATCATATTTATGGCGAAGGAACAGCCTTTGAGCAGTATGCCTTAAAGGATGTCAGCTTCGAGATTGAAGATGGACAGTTTATCGGACTGATCGGTCATACCGGTTCCGGAAAGTCTACGCTGATCCAGCATCTGAATGGTCTGCTGCGGGCCAGCAGCGGAGCCATCTATTATAATGGAGAAAACATTTATCAGGACGGCTACGATATGAAAGCCCTGCGCAGCAAGGTGGGACTGGTGTTCCAGTATCCGGAGCATCAGCTGTTTGAGGTGGACGTATTTTCCGATGTCTGCTTTGGACCGAAGAACCAGGGACTTTCCAAAGAAGAGGTGGAAGAGCGGGCCAGGGAGGCCCTCACCCAGGTAGGACTGGATGAAAAACTGTGGCAGCAGTCTCCCTTTGAGCTGTCCGGCGGCCAGAAACGGCGTGTAGCCATTGCCGGTGTCCTGGCCATGCACCCGGAGGTGCTGATCCTGGATGAGCCGACTGCCGGCCTGGACCCGAAGGGGCGTGATGAGATTCTGGACGAGATCTCCGCGCTGCACCGGGACCGTCACATGACCATCATTCTGGTGTCCCACAGCATGGAGGACATTGCCCGCTACGCGGACCGGATTATGGTGATGAACCACGGTGAAAAGATGTTTGACGCACCGCCGAAGGAAGTGTTCCGCCATTACAAAGAGCTGGAGGCCATTGGGCTGGCTGCCCCGCAGATTACTTATATTGTGCATGGCTTAAAGGAGCATGGCGTGCCGATCGCAGACGATATTACCACAGTGGCAGAGGCCAGGGACGCAATCCTGCAGCTGCTCGGGAAGGATAAGAAATCATGATTCGCGATATTACATTAGGACAATATTATCCGGTGGATTCCGTGCTGCACCGCATGGATCCGCGGACGAAGCTGTTTGGAACGCTGGTGTTCATCGTTTCTCTGTTTTTTGCAAACAGCATTGCCTGCTACGTGGCGGCAACCCTGTTTCTCATCACGGCCATCCGCATGTCCAGGGTGCCATTTTCCTTCATGGTACGGGGCTTAAAGGCAATCGTATTCCTGCTTTTGATCAGTGTCAGCTTTAACCTGTTTCTGACGCCGGGCACACCGGTGGTTCAGTTTGGAATCTTCAAGATTACCCAGGAAGGTATCCGCACGGCTGGATTTATGGCGCTGCGCCTGATTTATCTGGTGATCGGTTCCTCGGTTATGACCCTGACCACCACGCCAAACGAACTGACCGATGGCCTGGAAAAGAGCCTGGGATTCTTAAATAAGGTGGGCGTGCCAGTACATGAGGTTTCCATGATGATGTCCATCGCCCTGCGGTTCATCCCGATCCTGGTGGAAGAGACCGATAAGATCATGAAGGCGCAGATGGCAAGAGGTGCCGATTTTGAGAGCGGAAACCTGATCCAGAAGGCCAAGAGCATGGTTCCGCTTCTGGTGCCGCTGTTTATCTCCGCGTTCCGCCGCGCAACGGACCTGGCTATGGCTATGGAGGCGCGCTGTTATCACGGAGGCGAGGGAAGAACCAAGATGAAACCGCTGAAATACGCAAAGCGCGATCATATGGGCTATCTGGTGTATGTGATCTATCTGGTGATCGTGATCCTGCTTCGCGCGTAGTATTGATAAGATGTAACTGTGAGGGTACTGAACAGTTACGATAAGATAACAATGAGAATGTGATTGCTTCCCGGAATTTTGTGCCGGGAAGCAATTTTTGACTTTTTTGCATCTGGCGGAGTGTCTGGCGATGTGATAGAAATACGCTGTCGGGCATTCGCTTCAGGAGGATAGAAATTCATGAAACGAGTAAGAATGGTGGTATCTTATGATGGGACCGCCTACCGTGGCTGGCAGCTTCAGCCAAACGGCATTACCATAGAGGAAGTGCTGAACCGGGAACTGACTGCCCTTTTAAAAGAACCGATTTCCGTGATCGGCGCAAGCCGTACGGATTCCGGCGTACATGCCCGGGGAAATATTGCAGTTTTTGATACGGAAAACCGCATGCCGGCCGACAAAATCTGTTTTGCGTTAAATCAGCGCCTGCCGGAGGATATCCGGGTGCAGCGTTCGGAAGAAGTACCGGCGGACTGGCATCCCAGAAAGGCGAACTGTACCAAGACCTATGAATATAAAGTACTGAACCGCAAAATTTCCATGCCATTGGAGCGTTTGTATGCCCATTTCTGTTATTTTAACCTGGATCTGGATAAAATGAGAGAAGCGGCAGCTTATCTGGTGGGTGAGCATGATTTTAAGAGCTTCTGTACCGTGCGGACTCAGGCAGAGGAGACGGTGCGTACCATCTACAGCCTGGACATTACAAAGCAGGAGGACATGATCACCATCCGCATCAGCGGAAGCGGTTTCCTTTATAATATGGTGCGGATCATTGCGGGCACCCTTCTGGAGGTTGGTATGGGCGCATATCCGCCGGAGCACATGGAAGAAATTCTGGATGCCAGAGACCGCCAGGTAGCAGGACGCACGGCACCAGCCAGAGGCCTGACCCTGGTGAGCATGGAATATCAGAAGGAGCTGCCGGACTGGCATCGCCGGGAGAATCAATACTGGGAGTATGATATTCTGCAGTCCCATATTAAAACCGAAAAGACTGCATATTTTGTGATCACGCGCTGCGCGGATGAGGAACTGGATGGCATTTTAAGGAGAAATATCCACCATGCGTTCCAGAATGGGGCAGAGCGGGTATATGTGACGGATCTGGAGCAGCCAGAACGGCTTAAGGTCGGTGATGTGCATGGCCGGTATGTGTTTGGAGAGCAGATTGAAAACGAAGAAAACTGGTTTGGAGCGGAGGAGCGCGAAAAACTGAAGCAGCTGGAGAACAGCGCAGAAGCAGCAGGTCTGCGCAGGACAGAGACCGGGGAAGCCGGTTCTGAAGCAGCCGGTATTGTTTCAGATTCACAGCCGAAAAAGATTCTCCGGTGGGTAACCGCCCTCCCGCTTGTGGATAATGCTTCCGAAAAATAAAAAATCTGTGGAAAACCCTTCAAAAAGGCGTAAATTCAAGGAAAAAGCGCTTGACACAAAGAATTGCTTATTATATAATATACAACTGTGACGTTAGGTGGAAATGCTTAGGCCAAAGCCCCGGAATAGGCATTTTACTATACATTTCAAAACAATTGCGGTGATGAACCGTTAGGATCAGATAGTTTAACAGGAGGTTAACCAATGAAGAGTTTTATGGCTAGTCCAGCGACGATTGAGAGAAAATGGTATGTAGTAGATGCTGCCGGATGTACTTTAGGACGTTTGGCTTCAGAAGTAGCAAAAGTATTAAGAGGAAAGAATAAACCGATCTACACCCCGCACATCGACTGCGGCGATTATGTGATCGTTGTAAATGCAGATCAGATCAAAGTAACCGGTAAGAAGTTAGATCAGAAGATCTACTATCATCATTCCGATTACGTAGGTGGTATGAAAGAGACCACTCTGCGTGAGATGATGGCTAAGAAGCCGGAGCGCGTTATCGAGCTGGCTGTTAAGGGTATGCTTCCGAAGGGACCTTTAGGAAGAAGCATGATGACCAAGCTTCATGTATATGCAGGACCGGATCATGAGCAGGCAGCTCAGAAGCCGGAAGCTCTGGAAATCAAATTCTAAGGAAAGGTACTGAAAGGAGGAAGTTATATCATGGCAAACAAATATTACGGAACAGGTAGAAGAAAAAAATCTATCGCAAGAGTATATCTGGTACCGGGTACCGGTAAAATCACCATCAACAAGAGAGACATCGACGAGTATCTTGGTCTTGAGACCTTAAAGGTAGTTGTTCGTCAGCCGTTAGTAGCAACCGAGACTGTTGACAAGTTCGACGTTCTGGTTAACGTTCGCGGCGGCGGCTTCACCGGCCAGGCTGGTGCAATCCGTCACGGTATCTCCAGAGCACTGCTTCAGGCAGACGCTGAGTTCAGACCGGTTCTGAAGAAAGCAGGCTTCCTGACCAGAGATCCGCGTATGAAAGAGAGAAAGAAATACGGTCTCAAAGCAGCACGTCGTGCTCCGCAGTTCAGCAAGCGATAATCTACAGCTTAAAAATGCTAAAAAAGCCCGGAAATACGCCATTTTCTGGGCTTTTTCTATGCCCAAAATTCTGTCTGGCCTGTTCGGTTTTGATGGAATTTGAACGGAAATTTATGGGTTTATAGTGGTCAAATTACTGGTGGACAAGCCCATTTTGACCTCTTATGGGTTAAATTACTGGTGGACAATAGGAGCAAATGAAGTCCAATTTTGCCATCGACTGACGAACACATACTTGACTGATTTACATAGAGCCTTGGCTCATTCTTTGAAAACGAGAATGGGTCGAGGCTCTATTTTTTTCGCCCGAAATCCGGCGAGACAAATTTGAGTAGGAGGTAACAGGTATGACGGATTTCAATCAGAAGACCCATGACACTGATCTGGGCAGTCATGGCGGACAGTCAAGGCAGATGATGGAGGTGTTTGAGAACTAGGAGTTTGGTTCGATCCGCGTGTTGCAGGAGGCAGGCAAGCGTGGAGAATTACCGAGGGAGCAGATATGTCTGAAAAGCTCCTCGGCTTTCTTTCTGCCCTGGGTGCAGCCTTTTCCAATCCGATGCCAAGTTTGCATCCGATGGATTTGCTGATTGGCGTGTGCTTCGGAGCAGGTCTTCGGTTTGCCGTGTACCTGAAAGGCAAAAATGCCAATCAAACTCCATCCAGAACCAAAAGAAATATCTTGAAGAATATGCCCGTCAGCATGGGCTGAGAAATATCCGGCACTTCTATGATGGCGGCTATTCCAGCACGAACTTTAATCGACCCGGCTTTGCCGCACTGCTGGAAGAAGTTGGAGCCGGACGAGTGGAGACCCTTGTGGTAAAGGATCTCAGTCGTTTTGGTAGAAATTATCTGCAAGTTGGCTACTACACAGAAATCCTTTTCCCGAAAAAGGGCGTTCGGTTCATAGCCATGAAGGATATTCGCTATTGGGTCAGCAAAGTCCTCACGCCGGAGCGGTCCGAGGTCGAAAAGAAGCCCGAACCGAAGCACTCCGTCACGGAGAAGATGAAGTTTCTGCAAGAGTAGAGCAACCATCAGCCGGAGCAGAAAACCCCGCAACAGAAAAAACAGAATATGGAACTGTAAGGCACTTGCCGTTTTCGACTTTGAAGATAGCAGGTGCTTTTTCATTTCTGCGAAAAGAAAAATGCACCCGGCGTTTGTACCGAGTGCATTTTCTTACTTTCCAAATAAATCGCTGTGCGTTCCTGTTCGGGATAATGTCAAGACGAGCAAATCATTCTCAATCCGATAGACCAAAAGCCAATCCGGCTGAATGTGGCACTCACGATGCCCGACCCAGTTTCCAGTTAAAGCGTGGTCTTTATTCTTTTCTGGAAGTTATTCGCTGCTTGCCAGTTTGCGAATGATGTCGTCCAGAAGGTCAATATCAAGATGACGTTTCATCGCCAGCTTGTAGTCCTTCTTAAATTGATTTGTCCAAACAATGTCTAAATGTTTACTCATTCTTTCAACGCCCTCAATGCTTCCTCTACATCAGAGTAGCGTTTTACAGACGGATCACGGGCAATGCGTTCTGCTTCCAGCATTGCTGCCATCGTTTCCTTGTTCGGCTGCTCCATGCGAACATCAAAAGGAAAACCGCCGACACGGAGCGACTGGCGAAGAAACACATTGATAGCGGTAGTAAGGTTGATACCTAATTCACCATACATTGCTTCGCACTGTTTCTTAATTTCGCTGTCCATACGGACACTGAAATTAGTTGTGGTAGCCATGAATGTCAACTCCTTTCCTTGCTATTGCACTTATATTATATGCGATTTGCATTGCACAGTCAATCTATTAGACGGAAAATTCACAGAAAAGTCAACAATTATTTTTGGGAGAGGTAAAGGATATCCATGCTGAACTGGCAGACTATATCCGCTTGGGTGGCTTCCCTGCAACACACCTGCGAGAGTATTCACAGGATGAGGTTTATACGATTGTCCGGGATATCTATAATTCCACGATTTTCTCAGATATCGTAAAGAGAAACCAGATTCGTAAGATCGACCAGCTGGAGCGGATGGTTCGGTACACATTTGCGAATGTGGGAAATTCATTCTCGGCAAAGTCAATTTCGGATTATCTGAAATCAGAGCATCGTTCTATCGACAATGAAACGGTGTACAGCTATCTGGAAAAACTGGAGAAAGCATATCTCCTTCATCGTTGTTCTCGCTATGACCTGCGTGGACAGGAGATTCTGAAAACGCAGGAGAAGTTTTATCTTGCCGATACTGCTTTGCGTTACAGTGTGCTGGGCTATACACCGGACAGCGTCGCTTTCAGTCTGAAAAATGTGGTGTATCTGGAGCTTTGCAGACGAGGCTATACCGTGACGATTGGGAAGACACCGGACGGTGAGGTCGATTTTGTGGCGCAGAAGCAAAATGATCGGTTGTACGTGCAGGTCACACAGGAGATTAAATCCGAGAAGACAGAAAAGCGTGAATATGAACGACTGCTGGAAATCCGGGATAACTATCCAAAGTATGTTTTGAGAACCGATGAATTTGCCGGAGGCAATTATCAGGGAATCAAGAGTATGCACATTGCAGATTTTCTATTGAGCACTGAATATTAACGATGAGGGCGGCGGTGAGCCGCCCTTTTTACATAGCCAGGTTTCTGATTGAAATTGGAGACCTGGCTATTTTCTGCGCTCTCCGGCAGGTGCACATGTTGGAAGTATGACGCAGAACCGCAGTTTAGAATCGCACCGGCTGAGAGGCCGGACAAATTACAGGAGGACAAATCTATGGCGTTTCTTACTACAACTGCATCGGCACTGTCTCTTTTCTCACAGCTGTTCATGCTTCTGTCCTGGATGGCGAAGCTGTTCGGCGTGTTTGCGTAAGGAAGGAGGCGGCTCATGCAGAGTATCCTTGAACAGATCACAGATTGGCTCAAGAGCATGATCATCAGCGGTATCATGGGAAATCTTTCAGGGATGTTCGATTCGGTCAACCAACAGGTTGGACAGATCGCAGGCGATGTGGGAACCACACCTGCGAACTTTTCACCTGCGGTCTTTTCTATGATCCGCAACATCTCGGAATCCGTGATCCTGCCCATTGCCGGAATAGTGCTGACATTCATCGCCTGTTATGAGCTGATCCAGATGCTCATCGAGCATAACAATCTGGCAAATTTCGAGACCTGGACATTTTTCAAATGGGTCTTTAAGACCTTTCTGTCAGTGACCCTGATCTCGAACACATTCAATATCACGATGGCTGTCTTTGATGTAGCGCAGCAAGTGATCTCCAGAAGCGGCGGTCTGATTTCCGGCAGTACGTCCGTCAGCGAGGCGACCCTGACAGCGATGCAGGCCACACTGGAAGGCATGGACTTGGGACCGCTGCTGGGACTGTATTTGCAGACCTTTGTGGTTCAGGTCACGATGCTGGCGATGTCGGCGGCTATCTCTATATCAAGATGAGGGGCATAAAGCCTGCATCCAAGAAAAAACAGCCGGACCCGGATGCGGATTATCACGATGACGATGAAGATGCGCTCCAGCTGCCGGAGGATGATGGTGACGAGGATGAAGAAGTGGATGTCAATGAGGATTACGAAGCAGAATCGGACGATGAACCTGTCTGATTAAGGCAGAGTTGACCTATGGGGGCGGCTGAGAAGCCGTCCCTTTTACATAGCTAAATGGTTTGTGGATGAACTATTTTGAGCTATGAAACTATGGAATCCGTAGGCGATATCTGATAAAATAGAGAGTAAGAGCAGTGATACAAATCCGAATTGACCGAGCCGAAGGTGGAATGTTGAATAAAGTAGGAAGTTTGGGAGAAGCAAAATGAAAATTGAGCATGCAGCCATATATGTGAATGATTTGGAAAAGGCAAAATATTTTTTTCAGACTTATCTTGGTGCAAAATCAAATGAAGGTTATTACAATCCGAAAACAGAGTTTCGTTCCTATTTTTTGTCATTTGATGATGGAGCAAGATTGGAAATTATGAATAAGCCTGGAATGGATGATGGGGAAAAGAGTCTGAATCGAACAGGATATGCGCATCTTGCATTTAACGTTGGCAGTAAAGAACAGGTTGATGCGCTTACAGCTCGTCTGAAATTGGATGGGTATGAAGTCATCAGTGGCCCGAGAACAACGGGGGATGGGTATTATGAGAGCTGTATTATTGGAATAGAGGGAAATCAGATAGAAATTACGGTGTAGACAACTCCCAGTTTGATGAAATAAAGAAATTATTGGAGAGGGAAAATATGGTTGGAAGAATTTATCACGTTGGATTAACCGTTTCTGATTTGGATCGCTCAATTGCTTTCTACAGAGATATTCTTGGACTTGAATTTCAGGGCGAAATCTTTATGGAAGGCGAAGAGACAGATAAAATGTTCCGTAAGGAAAATTGTAAAGCAAGGGTTGCATATTTGAATGGTTCGAAGGCTCTTGAAGCGCCACCGGTTGAATTGATTCAGTTCGTAGACAGCAAGATCCATAAAGAACGATCAGACTTGTTTACGACATCTATCTCAGAAGTATGCTTTTACACGGATGACATTGATTCTGTCTACAAAACCCTTATCGCAAATCATGTGGAGTGCTTGTCTGAACCGCAGTATTTCGATTTCAGGGCAGATGGATTTGGGGAAAGCAGAGCGTTTTATTTCAGAGACCCGGATGGAATCATTCTTGAGATGATGCAACCGTTATAAAAGGACACTAAATCTGGATTTGTGGAGGTATGGAATGGCAGGAACACAAGAAAAAACACAATTGCTGCTGAGAATTGCACATCGACTGAACGAGGCTCATGTCGAATGGGCCTTGGGTGCATCCATGCTGCTGTATTTCAAAGGAATCACCTCTGAGTTCCATGACATTGATTTAATGGTCGCTGACCGTGATGCGGAATGTGTCCGTACGATTTTATCGGAAATGGGTGAAAGTTGTCCATCTGATTCAATTCCAAACCCTATGTACCGGACAAAAACCTTTATGGAGTTCCTGATTGATTCTGTCGAGGTCGATGTGATGGCTGGTTTTGCAATCGTGAAGGATGGAAAGGTTTATGATTGCGCTCTACGCAAAGAACAAATCGTGGAGAAAATGCCGCTGGGAGAAGAAGTTGTTCCGCTGCAATCACCGTTGTTGTGGTGTAAATACTATCGGCTGATGGGAAGAACAGAAAAAGCTGAGATGATTGAGAAGGCAATAGAAAGATAACAATTCCAGTTTAACGAACAGGAGATGATGATCGCATGAAAATCCTACATGAACTTTCTTGGTTATGGGAAACGCTGGGCATTGCACTTGTGGCTGCGGCTGTTTGCACGGCTTGCGCTGCGCTGATCTGCAAGGCAGCGAAGAAGAAACTCAGCAAAAAGGTGTTGGCAATCATAGGGGCTGCGGCATTTGTGGGCGCGATTCTGGCGGTCATTCTGATTGCCCGAACGCCGATGCCGCTTTGATAGGGCGGAGCGTTTGCAGGAAGCGTATACGTTTGGGAAAAGAATTTACTAAACAAATCGGAATTTGAAGAAGTGGGCGAGAGTACATGAAAAAATATATTCAGACTATTGGAAAAGTAATTCGCAGCATACCAGCATGGATAACTGTTCTGCTGTTTGGCAGAATTTTTTATGATAAAAAATATCTAAATACAAGTTGGTTTTCAACTCCATTTAGTGAGGGGTGGATGTGGGCATATCGTGACATCTGGCATAGAATTATTTATGGCAAAAATATAGGTATTAAATGGCCTTGCTCTCCCGACATAGAATGTGGAAAGAATGTTATATTTGAACCTGAAGATTTACCAAACTTTATTAATTTTGGAAATCACTTTCAGACATATGACGCAAAAATCGTGCTTGGTCAAGGAACCTATATTGCAAAAAATGTCGGTATTATCACATCCAATCATGATTTTCAAAACCTCGCTGAACATCAGAAAGGGAAGGATGTGATTATTGGCAAGCATTGCTGGATTGCTATGAACAGCGTTATTTTACCAGGCGTTATTTTAGGAGACCATACCATTGTTGGCGCAGGAGCCGTTGTAACGCATAGCTTCCCAGATGGATATTGTATAATAGGAGGTAATCCCGCAAGGATAATCAAAACCTTAGACATATCGGAATAAGCCAAAATTCCAGTTTGCAGACCTAAAACAGAATACAGTTCCTTACATAGCAGTCATGTGCTTCGGTGCCTGGCTGCTAATTTTTTTGCGAAAGGAGCAGTATCAAATGAAGCTTGTATTAGCGGAAAAGCCCTCGGTTGCCATGAGCCTCTCGAAGGTGATTGAGGCAAATCAGCGCGGGGATGGTTATATGGAGGGCAATGGCTACCTTGTCAGCTGGTGTGTAGGGCATCTGGTGGAACTTTCCCAGCCGGAAGCCTATGATGAAAAGTATGCCAAGTGGAGGTATGATGATCTTCCGATTTTGCCGGAACATTGGCAGTATCAGGTGTCCGCCAGCACGAAAAAGCAGTTTGGAATCCTGAGAAAACTCATGCGGCGGAAAGATGTGGAGAGCCTGATCTGTGCAACCGACGCAGGGCGCGAGGGAGAACTGATTTTCCGACTGGTTTACCATCAGTGCGGCTGCAAAAAGCCGGTGGAACGACTTTGGATTTCCTCGATGGAGGACAATGCTATCCGGGAAGGCTTTCAGAAGCTCAGACCGGAATATGATGCCTTATATGAGGCGGCTTTATGCCGGGAGCGTGCCGACTGGATTGTCGGAATCAACGCCACCCGGCTTTTTTCATGTCTGTATGGGCAGACCCTGAATGTAGGGCGCGTGATGACACCAACGCTTGCGATGGTGGTCATGCGGGATGCAGCAATCCGGGCGTTCAAGCCGGAGCCGTTCTACTCGGCAGAATTGAAATTTCGGGATTTTCAAGCGGGCGGTGATCGGATGAAAGAAAAAGCAGAAGCAGAAAAACTGGTGGCAGAGTGCTGTCAGGCGGGGAGTGCCATCATTACCAAGGTGGAGCAGAAAGAAAAATCAGAGAAGGCCCCGGCCTTGTTTGATCTGACATCGCTTCAGAGAGAAGCAAACCGGCAGCTGGGATTCACTGCCCAGCAGACCCTTACCCATTGCTATTCCAAGAAGTCTGGACGTTACTATGACACAACCGTTCATGTAGAGACAGGAGAGGACGGCGCAGCAGCATTTAAGCTGGAGTTTGGAGGTAAAAAATGAGCATGAAAATGATGAATGCAGCTTATCTGGTGGATAATGTCGCTCTGCTTTCCTTGCAGGAAAAGCAGGACGGCGTGGAGTTCCATTGCTTTGATATGGACAGCAAGGTACAGATTGCCGAGGGACACATGGGGTGGGATGTGTTGGATAAACAGCCGTTTTCTACTCTGGAAGAAAGCGCGAGGATGGCAGCACTCCAGAAGATTCCCCAGCTTGCAGGTCTTACCGTTGCGCCGGTAGCTCCGGAGATGCTGGAGCAGGTACGCGGCGGCAGAAAGGTTCTTTGGCAGATGAAAAAGGCTGATCCTGAGCTGGAGAATGCTAAAAATATCCGGTTTATCACCAGCAGCTACGAAGATCGGTTCAAAATTCCGGATGGCAGTGCGGTGGAGATCGAGTATCCGAATCGGAAGTTTTCGGCCCGCTGTGAGTATATGGACGAATATCATCTGCGCCTTGGGTATGATGTCCTGCACATCTGTCAGCTGGCAGAAATGCTGGAACGCGGCGGTGGCACATGCCGCCCAGAGCCGCTGATTACGGAAGAACGCAGCGCATGGGATTTGGGAAGCAAGGGCGTTCTTGCCATTCAGACCTGTGAGGACGGTTACGACTACACCTTATATCATAAGGACCTATCTTCCTGCACTGCTTCTTTTTTTGCACATATCAAACCACAAGCACCCTGTGTGTAAAATAATGTACATTGCATCTGTCATTCTATGGGTGGACGATATATAATAATATCAAAGCGAATGATGGGAAAGTGTAACTGTTCAGTACCCTCACAGTTACGGGCAAAAATCCATTGAAAATTGCCTTCGGCAATGGGATTTTTGCCTGC